>NZ_JAYGHQ010000002.1:0-265159 GCF_034931425.1 Crocosphaera sp. XPORK-15E | reverse complement strand
CTTCTCAGAAGCGGTGATGGGATTTGAAGTGGCAGATATTATGGTGACCAATGGGGCAGCGAGTAACTTTGTAGCGGTGGATGGCAATACATATACCGCCAACATTACTCCAGTTGCCAATGGTAATCTCACCATTAATGTAGCCGCCGGGGCCGCAGTAGATGCTGCGGGCAATGAGAGCACAGCAGCGACACCTAGCATTACCCGCGTTGCGGTGGGTGTGCCGACAGTCGAGATTCTGAATGCACCAGCAACCGTTGACACCCTCGAGGCCTTCCCCGTCACCTTCCAGTTCTCAGAAGATGTGACAGGATTTGTACTGGCAGATATCCTGGTGACCAATGGGACAGCGAGTAACTTCGTAGCGGTGGATGGTAATACCTATACCGCCAACATTACCCCCAATGGCAATGGCACTGTCACCATTAATGTACCCGAAGGGGCGGCCATTGATGCTGACGGCAATGAGAGTCTGGCAGCGACCCCAGTCACCACAACCCTAGAACCCCCACTCGGTTCTCCAGTGGTAGATATTCAGAATGCACCAGATGCCGTTAACTCCACCACTCCCTTTAGCGTCACCTTCCAGTTCTCAGAAGATGTGACAGGATTTGTACTGGCAGATATCCTGGTGACCAATGGGACAGCGAGTAACTTCGTAGCGGTGGATGGTAATACCTATACCGCCGACATTACTCCAGGTGGCAATGGTATTATCATTATTGATGTACCCGCCGGGGCAGCCGTAGATGCTGACGGAACAGAGAGTTTGGCAGCAACCCCAGCGACCACCATCGTCGAACTCCCACCCACCCCTGGTGCTGGCGTGCCAATCGATGACACCTTAACTGGAACCGCAGGCAATGATAGCATCCGGGGTTCAAGCGGTAACGATAGTATTAGTGGACTCGCTGGTGAGGACACCCTCAGAGGGGCTCGTGGCCGAGATTTCATTCAGGGTGAGGAAGGTAATGACACCGTGCGAGGTGGTAATGCCAAAGACACTCTCACTGGTGGTATGGGTAACGACTTGATCGTAGGTGGAAAAGGCGATGACTCCATCAGTGGTGATGAGGGCAACGACTCCATCCAAGGTGCGGAGAATCGGGACATTATCACAGGTGGTGAAGGCAATGACACCATACGAGGTGGTAATGCTATAGACAACCTGGACGGCGGTCTTGGAGATGACTCCATCATTGGTGGTAAGGGCAATGATACCCTCCTGGGACGTTCCGGGAATGATACCTTGGAAGGCCGTGCTGGTAAGGACTTACTCGTTGGAGGATCTGGTTCCGATGTACTCCAAGGGGGTAACGGACAGGATACCCTCATTGGTGGGCAACAAACCCCTAATGATTTTGAACGGGACACCTTGACGGGTGGAAATGGTCTAGATACCTTTGTCCTCCAGACGACGGATGCCAATGCTAATGCTGATGTCATCACTGACTTCGTGGCCGGAACGGATAAATTCGGACTAACTGGTGGTCTTACCTTTACTGATTTAACCGTTGCTGGAGTAGGAGCGAATGTTACTATCACCAATAACAATACCGGCTTCCTCCTCGCTATTGTCGAAAATGCGGCTCTTGCTGATGTCAATAATGCAGCCAACTTCGAGACATTTGTATTCTAGAGCGATCGCTCATCAATCCCTAATTTCTAATTAGTCTAGAAATCCCCCTATTGCTTTGTAATAGGGGGATTTTTATTACCAACCTGAGTTCGATATAATACTAATTATGGAAATTAAACGCTTACCCGTCTTATCTGATAACTATATTTTTCTACTGCATGATCCTAAAACTAATAAGGCTGCTGTAGTCGATCCGGCTGTCTCTATTCCTGTTATGAACTGTTTAGAGCAATTAGGGGCAGACTTAGTGGCAATTTTCAACACTCATCACCATTATGATCATGTGGGGGCCAATCACGAATTAAGGGAAAAATTTCCCAATGTTTGTATTTATGGAGGGAAAAAAGATCAAGGAAGAATCCCAGGACAACAGGTATTTTTAGAAGAAGGCGACAAAGTAGAATTTGCTGGAAAAGTTGCTGATATTTACTTTATTCCTGGCCATACTCGCGCCCATATTGCTTACTATTTCCCCCCAAATTCATCAGCAGAAACAGGGGACTTATTTTGTGGTGATACCTTGTTTGCAGGAGGGTGTGGACGCTTATTTGAAGGAACCCCAGGTCAAATGGTTCAATCATTAACAAAACTGCGAAACTTACCGGATAATACTCGTATTTGGTGCGCCCATGAATATACGTTAAATAATCTGAAATTTGCTTTAACTATTGATCCCAATAACCTTGACTTACAAACTCGTTATCATCAAGTAGAAAAATCCCGTCAAAATAAACAAGCAACCGTCCCTTCTTTGTTAGGAGAAGAAAAGAAAACTAATCCCTTTTTACGATGGGATCAGCCCGCTTTACAATCTGTATTAGGTATTAATGATCCGGTTATATTGTTTGGTAAACTTAGGAGAATGAAGGATGATTTTTAAAGCAATATGGAAAATAGAATAGGGGCTATTAAAGAGAAAATTGCTTATTATATTGATGATTTTGATAGTTATATTGGTATTACTATCAATTTGATTATACTTGGGCTTATTTTACTTTCTTCAGCTATTTTTGTAATTGAGACTTACTCAATTCCTCCAGAAATTCTAATTATTTTAAAGCACCTAGACACAGTTATTTTAGGAATATTTACCGTTGAATATATGCTGCGTTTTTGGTGTGCAGATTCAAAAAAAAGCTTCTTATTCAGCTTTTTCTCTTTTGTCGATTTACTTTCTATATTACCTTTATTTATAGGTTTTATAGATATTCGTTATGTCCGTATTCTTCGTTGGTTCAGAGTTTTAAGACTGCTTCGATTAATTAATTTTGAAACATCTCTTTTTAGAATTAAGTCTGAAGACGGAATAATTTTAGTAAGAATATTTTTAATTTTATTTTCTTTAGTTTTTATTTATTCAGGCGCAATTTATCAAGTCGAACATTATAGTAATCCTGGGGTTTTTAAGAATTTTTTTGATGCCTTATATTTTTCTATTGTCACCATGACAACTGTAGGTTTTGGTGATGTTATTCCCTTATCTGAAGCTGGCAGAATTGTTACAGTTATTATGATTTTTTCTGGTGTTATTTTAATTCCTTGGCAAATTAGTATCTTAACTCAAAAATTTTTACAAAAGAGTCAACAAAGTAATCAAGTTTGTTCCTACTGTGGTTTAAGATTTCATGATAGAGATGCAAATTTTTGTAAGATTTGTGGAACTAAGTTAGAATGATAATAAGATGCCCTAAGATTTCGAGAAAGTTAATGGTACAAACAATTGGAATTTCTCAAGCTATTACCAGTCTTAATGAAGCTAATTTTAAGTTTAATTTAACCCACAATCAAAGTCCTGATTTTTTTAGAGAATGGTTTGATAACTTACCAGAAATTACTGAGCTAGAAAAACAGGGTTTAAATAATTTAAAAGAGCGATATTTTTATTATGCTGCTGACAACTCTATTACAGAGGGAACCCTAAATATTATTATGGTTTCTCCTTTATTAGAAATGGCAAATTTATGTGATCCTCCTTTTAAAATAAAAGCGGAACAAGCTGTTAAAATTGAGCTTGAAGATTCAGAGATTATCCTAAAAGGATTTATTGATGCTTTAGTTGTACAAGAGCAATTTTGGATTGTTGTTATTGAAGCAAAACGCTATGGGTTTAATGTTTCTTTAGCTATTCCCCAAACTTTAGCCTATATGATGGCTAATTCCCATCAAAAAAGACCTGTTTTTGGTATGGTAACTAATGGGGAAGATTATATCTTTGTCAAGGTAATTCATCAGCATAAACAATATGATTATTCAGATAAGTTAACCCTATCAAAAAGAAACAATACAGATTTTTATCAAGTTTTTCAGGTTATCAAAAAACTCAAACAATTATTGATATAATTCTCAACATCAACCAACTATGATACTCTGTAAAAAGAATGTTTATTTGATGGAATTATCGATGCACAAAATACCAGTTACAGTCATTACAGGCTTTCTTGGGGCAGGCAAAACCACCCTACTTCGTCACCTTTTACAAAATAATCAAAACCGACGAATTGCCGTCTTAGTCAATGAATTTGGAGAGGTAGGAATTGATGGAGAATTACTCAGAGATTGCCAAATTTGTGAGGAAGGAGATAACCCCAATGATAATATTATAGAACTCACAAATGGTTGCTTATGTTGCACTGTTCAAGAGGAATTTTATCCCACGATGCAGCAGCTTTTAGAACGGCGAGAGTCCATTGATTGTATGTTAATTGAAACCTCTGGGTTAGCTTTACCAAAACCCTTAGTTCAAGCCTTCCGTTGGCCCGAAATTCGTAACAGTGCAACGGTAGATGGTGTTATAACAGTAGTGGACTGTCAAGCCTTAGCATCAGGGAAATTAGTAGGAAATTTAGACGCATTAGAAGCGCAAAGAAAAGCTGATCCTAACCTAGAACATGAAACTCCAATTGAAGAATTATTTGAGGATCAATTAGCTTGTGCAGATTTAGTTTTATTGACCAAAACTGATTTGGTTGACAACACCCAATTAACTCAAATTAAAGCTTGGTTATCTCAAGAATTACGTCCTGGAGTTAAGGTTATTTCCTGTCATCAAGGGGAAATTAATCCTGATATTTTATTAGGTTTTAATGCAGCAGTTGAAGACAATTTAGAAAGTCGTCCCAGTCATCATGACGAAGAAGAAGAACACGATCATGATGATGAAATTAACTCAATTCAGATTATCATCGATCAAGCTTATGAGCCTAAAACTTTAGTTGAAAACCTCAAAGAAATTGTTAAAACAACCGAAATTTATCGCATTAAAGGCTTTGTTAATGTTCCCAATAAACCTATGCGATTAGTATTACAAGGAGTTGGCGATCGCTTTGACACATTTTATGATCGATTTTGGCAACCTGATGAACAAAAAACAACTCGTTTAGTCTTTATTGGTAGAGACTTAAACCAGCAAAAAATTGCCGATAAATTAGCGTTAATTGCTTAAAAATTGAGCATGAAACCGGATATGATCTGCCATAAAACTTGCAATCATAAAGTAACTATGATCATAGCCTTCCTGAAATCTTAAGATAAGTTCTTGTCCTGATTCTTGACAAGCTTCTTGAAAGATTTCGGGTAATAATTGCTGCTGTTGATAAAATTGATCAGCCGTTCCTTGATCAATTAAAATTGGATATTTTAAAGGGTGTTTCCTTACCAATTCACTCGCATCATAATGAGAATAAATAGATGAATCATCCCCCAAATAAGTTCTTAATGCCTTCTGTCCCCAAGGAGATTTAATTGGTGCTGTAATGGGTGCAAATGCTGATACAGAACAATATTTATCAGGATTTTTCAAGGCACAAATTAACGCCCCATGTCCTCCCATTGAATGACCAAAAATACTTTGTTTTTCTGCTTTTACGGGAAAAAGTTCTGTAATTAATTGGGGCAATTCATTGACGACATAATCATACATTTGATAATGTTTTTTCCAAGGGTTTAAAGTTGCATTAACATAAAATCCGGCCCCACTACCGATGTCCCAAATATCATCTTCTCCAGGAATTCCTGTCTGTCGGGGACTGGTATCAGGAGCCACTAAAATAAGTCCGTATTCCGCCGCGTAACGTTGTGCGCCACCTTTGATAGTAAAATTTTCTTCTGTGCAAGTTAAGCCCGATAAATAATACAAAATAGGCACTTTTTGATTCACTGCTTGAGGGGGTAAATAAACAGCAAAATTCATCGGACTGTTACAGCATTGAGACTGATGGGTATAATAAGCTACTGTGCCGCCAAAACACCGATATTCTGATTTTAATGTTACTAGATTAGACATTTTTTCCTTAATGATCCTGATTACAATTATACTCATCTTATCAAGAGTTGGGGAGACTTAAAAGCATTGAATATATTGAAAAATATTTTTTGAAATGTAAATTTTTGTATCAATTTTCGAGATATTGACAATCAATAGTTAACGTTAAAAAAATAGATAATAATTAATTGTCACACCCAAAATAAAAATGTTGAAATTCTATTCCAGTATATGCTTAACTAGCTCCCTAAGCTTAGCGATCGCGTCTCTTTTTCCTAATCCAGCCTTAGCCTCTGCTTTTTCCCGAATTTATGGTTTTGGTGACTCCCTTTCAGACACCGGAAACACACTGTTAATTACCACAGCAGCGAATGAAAGTAATTCCTTAATTCCCATTGTGCCACCTGGGAGTTTCGGCTATGTTAATGGAAGATTTTCTAACGGCGACATTTGGCTTGATCGCTTAACAAACCGTCTAGGAATTCCCCTCCCACCTGTCTCTATTTTTGCGGGCGGTGCTAATGAAAACGGCGTTAATTTTTCTACGAATAGCGCGACAACAGGTGAGGCAAATACTTTTCCTATTCCCCTTCCTGGTTTAGTTGGATTAGAGCAACAAATTACCCAATTTCAAACAGCAAATAACACCGCAGATCCTAACGCATTGTATATTATTTGGGCTGGAGCAAATGATTATTTAGGGGGTGGAATTACTGATCCCAGTGAGCCAGTGGCTAATCTTTCCTCAGCCGTAGAAACCTTGTATAATTTGGGTTCGCGCCATTTTTTGGTCGGGAATTTACCAGCCCTTGGTCAAACTCCTTTAGCCCTTAGTCAAGGGACAGAAGTGATTAATAGCTTAAATCAAGTTACAGCAGGTCATAATTTTCTCTTATCCCAGTCTCTTGATAATTTGCGGCTACTTTCTGGTATTGATCTAAAATTGCTCGATATTGCCTCTTTATTTGAGAATATAATTACCCTTCCTGCTGATTTTGGCTTTAATGTCGTTGATGCCCCTTGCTTGGTCAATTCTCCCTTATTTACTCCCCCACCAGCAGTGCCTTCTCAATGCGAAAATCCTGATCAATATCTGTTTTGGGATGATTTACACCCTTCGGCTGCTACCCATCAATTTATAGGCGATCTCGCCTTCCAAACCCTTTCTATCCCTGAAAGTTCGCCAGTGGTGGGTATTTTAGCCTTTGGTAGCGCGATCGCAGCATTAAGCTTGATCACGAAGCAGTAAGACAAAATAACTTTCTCCCTGTTATTTTTTACTCATTTCTGGGAATACTAACACTGTAGTCTCTGGCATTGGTTGCGTTCACCCAATCAAGATAGCCTGATTAACAATGAGGGGAAACTATTTTGGATCAGCAAAAAATACTCGGTTATTTCATTGAAGAAGCAAAAGAACATTTAGAAACTCTTGAAACTGGGCTTTTAGAATTATCTGCTGTCGTCAAAGATCAAGAAAGACTTAATGAAATGTTTCGGGCTGCCCATTCCATTAAAGGGGGCGCAGCAATGTTGGGTTATGGCAGTATTCAAAAGATTGCTCACCGTTTAGAAGATGCTTTTAAAATTCTGAAAGAGAATACAGTTCCCACGGATCAAACTTTAGAATCATTGTTCTTAAAAGGCTATGATGTTTTACAAAATTTAGTTGAAAAACTTCAGGGAACTTTTGGTCTAAAACCCGAAGAAGCGGATGTAATTGTTGAAAAAGCAGAACCATTTTTTGTGGAACTTCAAGCCTATCTCAATCAAATTATAGACAGAGGAACATCCGCAATAAGTTCTGAAAGTGATGAAGATAGTTTTGAACAAGTTAAAAACTTACTTAAGCAAATGTTGTCTCTATTTAAAGAGAAAGCAAACTCCGAAAATCGTCAAATGCTTCAGAAAGTATGTACTCAATTAGGTCAGGTTTTTCCCCAGGAGAAAAGCTGGAAAAATTTAACAGAAATTGCTGCTAATGCAATTGCAAATCCTCAACATTCCTATCGTACTTTAGCCCCTGTTGTGATTAAAGAATTGAAGCAGGGAAGTGATTATATTGAATTAGGAAAAAGTGAAAAAATCCAACCAAGTGAAGCATTACAGCAACTAGCAGCGGCCAAACTGCCTTATATTTTAGTAAGTTTAGATCCTCAAAATATGGCTAACGCTTTGCGCCAAGCATTTAATCAACAACAATTGTCTAAATTAGTACAATTATTGACTTGATTTTAAGGATGAGAAACGACGGATAAAAAGAGGAATAATAGATAGTAGGGATAAAAATCCTAATGCTAGGAAAAAAGAAAAGCGATCGCTGCCTTGTAATGCCCGATTTCCACTGACTCCTAACCAATTATAAGCGAAAGTTCCTGGGATAATTCCGATCAAAGTTGCCCAGGTATAAGATAACCAATTAATGGGAGTTAAACCAAACAGAAAGTTAACTACATTAAACGGTGAAATTGGAGCTAGTCTAATGCCTAAAATAAATTGAATCGGTTGCTTTAATATGGCTTGTTCAAATTGAGCTAATATGCCTGTTTTGTTGAATTTTTTAGTTACATAATCTCGCAACAAATAACGAGCCATCAAAAATGCTCCTAAGGCCCCTAATGTAGCTCCAATGACTGACCAAATAGTTCCCCAAACAATGCCAAAAAGAATGCCGCCAACGATAGTCAAAACTGTTCCAGGAATTCCTAAAACTGTGAGAATAATGTAGGCATTAATAAACAAGGGAACAGTACAACAATCATAAGTTTGTAAAGATTTAACCCAAAAGTGATGATTAAAAACGATGTTTAACGGGCCAAAAAAACATAAAAACAACAGAAAAGCGATGGAAAAAATTATAAAAAACTTAGCAGATTTTAAGGATTTTTTAAACTTATTCTTTCTTGAAAATTCCAATAATTGTCTATTCATGATTCTCTGTTTACGGATACTTCTTCAATCTGATTATTTAAGGCTTTCTGGGCAATTTTAGTTACATAAACTGTCACTAAAACTGTGGCAATTAATCCTACAAGATATAAGCCCCATTCTAAGGGTGTTTTTGCCCTTTCTCCTGCCCCTAGAGTGGCAATATTACCAATTAAAGAACCAAGATAAACATACATAATGGTACCAGGCATCATTCCTATCCAGGAAGCTAAAATATAGTCTCTTAACGAAACTTTGGTAATACCAAAGGCATAATTTAAGATAACAAAAGGAAACAAAGGAGATAGGCGAGTTAACCCCACAATTTTCCAACCTTCTTGGCCAACAGCATGATCAATAGCTCGAAATTTAGGGTATTTTTCAAGCTGTTTATTAACCCATCCTCTGGCTAAATATCTTCCAATTAAAAAGGCAACTGTTGCTCCCAAAGTTGAGGCAATAGATACTATAATTGAGCCTTTTACTACATTAAAGATAACACCAGCACCAAGGGTTAAAATAGCCCCAGAAATCAAGAAAACTGCTGCTAACACATAAACAAGAATAAAGACAAGATAACCAATTTTTCCTAAACTATCTATCCATTGTAAAGTGTTTTGTAGGGTTTCATTGATATTGAGAAAACTAGATGTTTTTAATTGTTTCGTAACCATAATTAAAGCAGCAGTTAACATAGAAAATTCTCCCAGTTTGAGCATTGTTTTTTTGTTAATTATTGACCTATTAATTAAACTAAGGAACCTCCACAACTTGAACCACTTCCGGCGGTACATCCGTAACAATAAGAGGCAGTTTTTACCTCATTAATTATGTCTAATTTTTCCAGACTTAATAGCTTTTCTACGGTTAATTTTTCTCCATTGGGTAAGGTGGCGGGTAGATTTTCCATTTGATTAAAATCGCAATCATAAATATTACCTAAATAATCAATTGATAGTTCATTACGACACATTAAATTATCGATAGTTTCTGGATTATAATTGGACTCTAAAAACTTGAGATAAGGAACATATAACTGTTGATTTTGTAAGTAATTTTTAGTTCTACCGATGGGAATATTAGTGATAGTAAATAGATGATTAAAAACGATGTTAAAGTTATCCATAAGAAATGTTTTATAGTCTTGTTCTAATTTAATTTGATCAGGTGTTAAAGCAAAGTTTTCATTTCTAGGGATAGGGGGATTATAAATTAAATCTAAGACTAAATTAGTATCTTTCCCATAACCTAATTTATTTAATAGTTGAATAGCACGAATTGACTCATTATAAACTCCTTTACCTCGTTGTTTATCCACATTATCCTCTAAATAGCAAGGTAAAGAAGCAATAATTCTTAATTGATTTTTAGCAAAATATTCTGGTAAATCTTCAAAATTAGGCTCAAAATAGATAGTTAAGTTAGAGCGTACAATCACCTCTTTTTGGGCTTTTTTAGCCGCTTCTACCAAGGGACGAAACCCATAATTCATTTCTGGTGCGCCTCCCGTTAAATCAACGGTTTCTATTTGAGGAAAACGGTTAATTAATTCGATTAATTGTTGACAAATTTCAGGGGATAATTCTTCTGTTCGTTTTGGCCCTGCTTCTACATGACAATGGTTACAAGCAAGATTACAAAGTTTCCCTAAATTGATTTGTAACACTGTAATTTTTTGTTTAGTTAGGGGTTGCTTAACTGTTTGATTAAATGGGGTAATTGCTTGAGAATTTAAAGTGACCATTTTTATTCCTAAAAATTATGATAAATGATTAAGAGAAGAATAGTAATTTATCTACAATTCTTCTCATTATGATTCGTTAATTAACAACATTCTCCTGGACTACAACAGTCCATTGCTTGGTTAGTTTCTGTCAGCTTATAATCTGATCCTTTTGTTTCTTTAGGATGACGAATTGCCTTATTTTGACAACTAAATTCTGTGGCTTCTTCTAGGGGAATTTCTTGATAAGGAGGCACGGGAATAATGTCTGTTTGATAGGGACTTTCAGGACGAGTTAAAATCTGATAAGTTTTATCACAGACTGCCATTCTTTCACCCCGACAAAATATGTGTCCATCATCATCTTGTACTTGTTTCCAAGGGCCTTGATAAATAATTGATTGCTTTCTTTCTAAACAAGGGCCTTCCTTTCCTTTATAAGCACGAACTGTCATAGAACGAAATTCAATCCCATCAATAACCTGCCAAGGAGTTTCCTCTCGTTTGAGAATTTCAATGCCATAAAATCCCACATTTTCAAACATTTTCAAAAAGTTTTCTTCACGGAATGCACCAGCAATACAACCACTCCATAAATCAGGATCATTAAGAATTTCTGGGGTAGGATCTTCATCACAGACAATATCAGAAATAACAGCCCTTCCTCCCCGTCTTAACACCCGATAAAGCTCTTTAAATAGCTGTTCTTTGTCCTGGGGATGGACTAAATTTAAAACACAATTAGAAATGACCAGATCAATGCTATTATCAGCAATTAAAGGGGAATTTTTACGCAAGCGATCGCATTCAGATTCAAACTGACTTAATTGTTCAATTGATTGAATTGGATGAGCAGATAACCAAGTCTGAACTTGCTCTAAATTCAAGGTTAAATCTTGTATTTTCCCCTTGACAAATTGAGTATTGTTGTAACCAAGTTTATTGGCAATTTCCGGTTGATACTGACGGGCAATTTTTAGCATTTCATCATTAAAATCAACCCCAATAACCTGACCCTTTGCGCCTACTTTTTGCGCTAAAATGTAGCAATTTTTACCCGTTCCCGATCCCAAATCTAAAACCGTTTCTCCTTCAGATACATACCGAGTCGGATCACCACAACCATAATCTTTTTCGATGATTTCTTGGGGTAAAATCTCTAAATACTTACCATCATAGTCAGTGGGACAACATAAAGTAGGTTGTTGAACTTTTGCCCCTTCTTGATAGCGTTCAAGAACAGTTTTTTCGATATCATAAAGAGGAGAATTAAGGGGAGATTGGGAAGTTACCATATCAGTCACAGAATGCGTTCCTTTTTGTAAACTATAATAGAGAAATTAAAAGCAATGCTCAAATGATCAACAAACTGTCCAGAATTTCCCGTCTGCTTCGGTTGTAAGATCATTAAAACGAGGAAAACTGAGAATTTCCTGAGATTTGTCTGAACTTTCCTAAGATATCATTAATATGAAGCGTAACCCTAATTATGTCTGAAACATTTACCCCCGAAACTCACCCTGAATTGTCCGAAATTTTAGCCCAGTTACAAGCTTTGACGGATAGAGTGGCTGATTTAGAAGAAAAACTCAAATTAGTCTCGGATATTGACCGATATAGCCAATTACAAGCCTTATTAAAAGCAGGAAAATTCAAAGAAGCCGATCAACAAACCACCCAAGTCATCCTCGAAGCAGTCAACAGAGATCGAGATAATATGACTCCTAATGACATGACGAAATTGCCTTGTAATATTCTCCAAGTCATTGATAGACTGTGGCGAGACTATAGCGGCGATCGCTTTGGGTTTAGTGTACAGTTGAGTCTGTATCAGGAAGTTGGGGGAAATATAGACACCCTACGCAGTCAAAATGTCGATATCCTGGAGAAATATGGCGATCGCGTTGGTTGGCGCAAAAATGGACAATGGCAAGGTAATAACTATGATAATTTAGATTTTAGCTTATCGGCTCCGGTGGGGTGTTTTCCGGCAATTTGGTGGAAGTCTCCTTATGGATTTAAAATGGCGACTTTTTGTTTTATGCGATTAATTGAATGCGAATTAGCTTAGCAATGAATTTTTTACGATCCTTCATAATTTTCGGTTGTTTGTGTTATCCCATAAGTCAAACTTTGGCCCAAGGAAGATTTGATCGTCCGACTTTTTTTCGGGATGGACAGATGTTAATGGAACAAGAAATTCAACGACTGCAACAACAACAACAACAGGCAACCCCACTCACGGAAATTGAACATCCATCCCAACTTTTAACCATTGATACTGGACAACTACAATGGCAAAAATTTCTCTTTAGAGATGGTAATTTTTCGGTTTGGATGCCTCAAGGAATACAAAGTCTAGAAACCATTACTCTAGATTTAGGCAACAGTAAACTATCCTTTGAAGTATTTGCCACTCAACCCAAACCCTATCGCTTTGTTGCTGCTTATTCTGAGGATTTAACCTCGTCTCAACTTACTAACCCAACTCAGTTATTATTAGAAGTAAAAGAGGGTATTCTTAAACAGACAAATTTCACTTTATTAACCGATAAAGATATTACTTGGCAACAATATTTAGGCAAAGAATTAACAATGAAACATGAAAATGAACTGATTAGCTTTCGGGTTTATCTAATCAATCAAAAACTGTATGTTTTAGCGGCTGGACAAAACAATAATATTGAGAATATTTCAAGTAATATGCTCAACTTTTTTGATTCTTTTCGCCTTTTAAACTAATAACTTTTCTCTTGGGGGTTTGATGGAATGTGATTTTTAAGTTTACTCCGTCGCATTCCTTTGGTTAAATAGGCTAAACTAAACACAGTTAACCCCATCATTCCTACTTGGAAATATTGGGTTAGCATAGTTGTGGTCAAAATTAATAATAAACCCAATAACCAATAAGATGTATTTTTAGGCATTGTCATCAAAATATAATATTTAAAGATTATTATAAGTCATCATCGAATAGCTTTGACTCAAGGGACAGAAAAAAAAATTATAATAGAACTAGGACAATTTTTGCTGAATATTTTCAAATTGTCAAAAATTGTCAATCTTGTTTTTAGATATCCTTTCACACCGTAATTTATGGCTTTTAAAATTTATTTATTCCAAGCATTACGGATTTCTTTACTCCTGAGTATTTTAGCTATTTTACTAACAATTTTACCTGTCAAAGCAGCCGAAAAAATTTACCTAATATATGGTTCATTAAACCTATCAGTTAAAGTCAATTCTTTAGAAAAATTTGCCAGAGAGGGAATTATTGATGACAACTTAGAATTTTATCTTAATATGGCAGGAGTTGATGAAGAACAAAAAGCAAATTTTAGACAAGCACTGATTAAAGTTTCCCCCGTGAGTCCCGTTCAACTTTCTCGTTTTTTTAATACAGAAATTGGGGAAGAAATTCTTAAACTTTTTGGTAATTATGTTGCCATTCAAGGAGGAAGAAATGGCAAATATGCCCTGCGAGGAGCGATGGTACAAGCAGCTTTTGATCCTGAAGGATTAACCCTGATTAATTTTCTTAAAAAACTGCCTACCAATATGCAAATTGACATTGAATCCTCTTTAACTTTATCTGAAGCGATAGAAACTGTAATCAAAGCGACAGACTTTTTCACAGAAGAAATCGCCATTCTTTCAAACCTTGAAGCTAAAAGATCTGCCCAGATTTATTTTAGTCAATTACCGGATATTACCAAATCTGGACAATTTGAAATTTCCCCCAAACAAACCTGGTCACTTACTGATAAAAAAAGAAATCGTCGCTTTTATGTTGATATTTATAGACCCAAAAAGTTGAGACAAGATAAAATACCTGTTATCATTTTTTCTCATGGCTTAGCTTCTCGTCCTGAAGATTTTTTAAAAGAAGCAAACTATCTTGCATCCTATGGTTTTATTGTTGTTATTCCTCAACATCCAGGCAGTGATTACCAACAAATTCAAAACCTTTTAGAAGGGTACAGGAGGGAAGTTTTTGAGGTTAATGAATTTGTCAACCGTCCTCAAGATATTAGTTATGTTATTGATCAATTAGAGCGACGAAATAAGGTAGATTTTGAGGGTAAATTAGACTTAAAAAATGTTGGTGTAGTCGGGCATTCTTTCGGCGGTTATACTGCTTTAGCGATTGCCGGAGCTACCATTGATTTTGATAATTTAAAACAAGAATGTAACCAAGAATTGAGTTACTTAAATACTTCCTTATTACTTCAATGTCGCGCCTTAAAATTAGAAAGGAAAGATTATAATTTTCGAGATGAAAGAGTCACAGCAATTTTAGCTGTTAACCCCGTTAATAGTAGTATTTTTGGACAAAAAGGATTAAGTAAAATTCAGATTCCCGTATTTATTGGAGCAGGAACTTATGATCCCGCAACTCCTGCTATTTTTGAACAGGTTCGCTCTTTTCCTTGGTTTACCACTCCCCATAAATATTTAGTTTTAATTGAAGGACAAGCTCACCTTGATTTCTCAAATTTAGATGCAGGAATTACCAATTTAATTGCATCCGTTCCTAATTTAACCCTTCCTAGTCCTGAATTATTAAGTCAATATAATAATGCCCTAACTTTAGCCTTTTTTGAAACCTATATTGCGAAAAATTCAGACTTTGCCCCCTATCTTCAAGCCATTTATACCCAATATTTAAGCCAAAGAGAACCCTTTAAAGCCTACCTAATAACCCAAAAGTCTTCTGAGGCTTTAAAACAATCTATCTTACGATTTAATGGCAATCATTAATCAAACTATAGTATTTATGGTCTGAGGTTTCCCCCTCGAATAACCCAAGTGATTGAACCACTAATGAGGGCTGTTAAGGTAACAATGACTATTTGTCTCCAGTTCTTTAATTCACCTACTTTTTCGGCTAAATCAGGAATTTTCTGAATTAATGGCTGTTGTGCCTGTAAAGTAGCCTTAATCGTTGCGATATCTTCTGATTGCTTGTCTAGTTTGTTCTCTACTTTGTCTATCTTCTGCTCTACTTTATCTATCTTCTGTTCTAGTTTGTCTATCTTCTGCTCTAGTTTGTTCTCTAGTTTGTCTATCTTCTGCTCTAATCTAGAGAACATCTCCTCAAGGGAATAGGTGACGGTAGTAGGTTCATTCATGGGTTAAACTCCTAATAAATAAATTTTTCGAGATGTTCCCTAGTAGCCCCTAGGGGACTAACTTTATTTTACGTTTTTAACCGAATGTCGGGCAGAATTCCCCATACTTCTACAAGGTGGGGTACTTCACTACTATTAATCTCTATGAGGGAGTAAAAAAATGCTACAAATAATTGTTCTCCTTGCTCCCTTGCAGTCATTTGTAGCAAACATAAGCGCGATTTCATATTATGAACTCAGGTTAACTAGGATTCACCCACATTAAAGTTTGTCCATATTCGACAGGTTCCCCATTAGCCACCACAACTTCCATCACTTCCCCTGTGGTTTCTGCCTCAATTTCATTCATCAATTTCATCGCTTCAATAATACAAACCGTCTGGCCATTGCTCACGCGATCGCCTACTTCCACAAAGGGAGCTTCATCAGGTGCCGAAGCGCGATAAAAAGTTCCTACCATGGGAGAGGCGATCGCTACCCATTTCTTCTCTGCTGGGGAAGGTGGGGAAGGTGGGGCCGTTTCTGCTGGTGCTTGGGTAGATACAGCAGGAAGGGAATGAGTGGGGGTAATTACCGCTTCTGAAGGGAAAACAGGGGGAGGTGAACTGGTTGTCACCCCACGGCGTACATTTAACTCAAACGTCTCTGTTTTTAAGGTTACTTCTGCTATATCGGTTTGAGCGATCGCCCCTAATAATTCTCGCAGTTCATTAAAATTAATTGACACAAATTATCCATCCCATAATACGGTCAAAAAGAGGTTGCCGCCATGGAGACAACCGATTTCAACATTAACATTAACGGGTTAGGTTTCCCGTCCTAAATAGGAACCATCACGGGTATCCACCTTAATTCTTTCACCAATGGAAATAAATAATGGAACCATGACTTGGGCCCCAGTTTCCACAATAGCGGGTTTAGTTCCCCCTGTGGCCGTATCTCCTTTAACCCCTGGATCTGTCTCAGTTATTTCTAAAATCACCGAAGTAGGTAATTGAACTTCTAACACTTGATCGTTCCAGAAGACAATATCTGCGGACATTTCTTCTTTGAGGTAATTGACAGCAGTTCCCATTTGATCGGGATTTAGACGTGCTTCTTCAAAGGTTTCCATATCCATAAAGACGTATTGATCCCCTTCTTTATAGGTATGTTGCATGGTGCGCTTTTCCAAGGTAGCTTGGGGAACGGTTTCCCCCGCGCGGAATGTTTTTTCAACCACACTTCCAGTTTGGGCATTTTTTAATTTTGTCCGCACAAAGGCGGAACCCTTACCTGGTTTAACGTGTAGGAATTCAATAACACGCCACACTGAGCCATCGAGTTCAATGGTGACACCGCTCCGAAAATCGTTACTAGAAATCATGAAAGGCTTTTAGAGCTTAGAAAGTCAAGATTCATTTTACAAGAGATTGGCGACTGGGGAGGTGTCATTTATACCTTTATTAATAAGTTTTTTGACAAGAAGACAATTTTTTCAGGAGTTAAGACTATTTTTCGGGAAAATATTGTTCAAGATCAATCAAATATTCTTCTCTTAGTGGTTATTAATATTATGTCTCTATTTAACAATGCTATAAATACTATTTCTTTCCATTAGTTACGAATAATCTGAGCAGGAATTCCAACTGCTGTCGCGCCTTCAGGAACATCACAAAGCACCACAGCATTAGCCCCAATTTTTGCCTGATTACCAATGGTAACTGAATGAACTACTCATGGTTAATGGTGGTTATCTCGGTTGAATAATGTTCAACCGATGCTTTAACAAACCCTAAAAATAAAGGATGGGCGGAATTAGGACGAGAACGAAATTCAGGGTGAAATTGTGTGGCAATAAAAAAGGGATGACTAGGCAATTCAATAATTTCTACCAACCGTCCATCAGGAGAAGTTCCACTCACCATATAACCCGTCTCTAATAACAAATTACGGTAAGCATTATTAAACTCATAACGATGGCGATGACGTTCATAAATCACTTCCTGTTGATACAAAGAAGCAGCCAAAGTATCAGGAGTAATGCGACAAGGATATAAACCCAGACGCATAGTTCCCCCTAAATCTACCACGTCTTGCTGTTCCGGTAAAAGATTAATAACTGGGTTGGTTGTTTCTGGTTCAAATTCTGCACTATTCGCATTCTCTAAATGGGCAACATTTCGCCCCCATTCAATCACCGCACATTGCATTCCTAAACATAATCCTAAAAAGGGAATATTTTGCTGTCTAGCATATTCAATGGCTTTAACTTTCCCATCTACTCCCCGAATACCAAACCCCCCAGGAACCAAAATTCCACTAATATCTTTTAAATACTTTTCTGCCCCATAATTCTCAATGTCTTCGGCATCGATCCACCGTAATTTAACCTCACTCTCAACGGCAATTCCCCCATGTATCAAAGATTCTACTACGGATAAATAAGCATCACTTAATTGAATATATTTTCCCACTAAAGCTATTTCGATTTGTTGCTTAGGTGACTGCATTCGTCGGACTAAAGTTTGCCATTGACTTAAATCCGGTTGACGGGGTTCTAAGTGTAATAATTCTAGGGTTTGTTGAGCCAACCCTTCTTGTTCAACAATTAACGGAACTTCATAAATACTGTTAGCATCTTGGGCCGTAATCACAGATTCTACGGGAACATCACAAAATTCTGAGAGTTTTTCTTTCATTCCCGCTTTTAACGGGCGATCGCAACGACAAACTAAGACATCCGGTTGAATACCAATGGAGCGTAATTCTTTGACGGAATGTTGAGTCGGTTTCGTTTTCATCTCCCTAGCGGCCGGAATCCAAGGAATTAGGGTAACGTGCATATAAACTACGTTATGGCGGCCCACATCTTTACGAAACTGACGAATTGCTTCTAAAAAGGGCAAAGATTCAATATCCCCAACTGTTCCCCCAATTTCCGTGATCACCACATCAGGATTGGTATTTTTTGCTACCCGATGAATTCTTTCTTTAATTTCGTTGGTAATATGTGGGATCACTTGTACTGTCCCCCCCATATAGGCTCCCCGTCTTTCCTTGTTGATCACCGCTTGATAAATTGACCCCGTTGTCACACTATTGAGACGAGACATAGGAGTGTCGGTGAAACGCTCATAATGGCCTAAGTCTAAATCCGTTTCTGCTCCATCATCCGTGACAAAGACTTCCCCATGTTGGAAAGGACTCATGGTGCCTGGATCGACGTTAATATAAGGATCGAGCTTGAGAATTGACACAGAATAGTCTCTAGACTTCAGTAACCGTCCTAAACTGGCTGCTACAATGCCTTTACCGATACTGGAGACAACACCCCCAGTAATAAATACAAATTTCGCCATATCCTTTCCCTTGAGATCTCGTCCGTTGCGGATTCCTCAATCATTTTAACCTGTCTGCTCTGTCTCCGAACAAATTGAAAATTATTAACTGTGATAACTATCACCCTTAAACAGTGACTCCTGAGCTTGCCTATATTTTAATTATCGTCAATCATAGGAACAGAATCCTAATTCATCTAATTTGGTTATCAATTGATAATTGATAAGTAATAAATTCGGTTGACAAATTATTTAAGCATGATCATCATGCTTTATGATGATAAAAACAGAGCAATAAGATTACGATACATTAATTTTTTTTGATTGAAATTTTTTTCCAGATAAATTAGAAATAAACCCAGTATAAACAATGTTCCAAACTCAAGAAGCGATTGAACTAAACCAAAAATATCAAGCCGGCCAAAGAAATTTTCAAGACTATCAATTACGCCGTGCTGATTTAAGAGGACTTAATCTCAGTCAGACAGATTTTCGCGGAGTTGATCTCAGCTATGCTAATTTGAGAGATGTCAATTTTAGTGGAGCAGATTTACGGGAAGCTTATCTAAATGAAGCCGATTTAACCGGAGCGAATTTGAGTGGAGCAAATTTAGAAGGAGCTTCTATTATCAAGACTTATCTCATTAAAGCTAATTGTGATCAAACAAATTTTAAGGGAGTTTATTTAACCGGAGCTTACCTAACAAAATCTACTTTTAAAGAAGCCAATTTTCGGGGTGCTTACTTAAATGGAGCTAAATTAGTCGGAGCCGAATTAGAAGAAGCTTATTATGACAGTCAAACCAGATTTGATCTTGCATTTAATCCTCAACAAGCGAGGATGAGGAAAATTGAAGATAAAAAGCAGACTATTGATAAATCCGAAGAAATAGAAGAAACTGAGAAAGCTAAAATCCATCAGCAAATAACTGTCAAAGAATTTTTAGAAATCTTTAATCATCTCACTCAAATCAGTTACCGTTATTTGGGAAAAACCATGACAAAAAAGTATTGGGAATCTTCTCGCCCTTTGTTTGAATGGTTAGAGCAATTTGAGATTAATTCAACAGGAGAAGTTGTTTTTAAGGGGGAATTAGAAACAGTTTTAAGTTCAGCAAAATTAGAATGGTCAAAAGCTTGGTTAAATGCCTTTATTCAATCTTGTTCTCAAATTGTGCAAAATTATCCTCAGATGCTTGATTTTCAATTAATCAGCTTAATTTTATCGGTCAATCTTCCTAAAAATAACTCAATGCTTCGTCAGACATCTTCTTTAAATGTATCAACATCTACCAAAGAGAATTCTTTACAGTTAATCAAGGTTTAAATCAGAAAAAATAACTTAGAATTGCTATAATTTACGATCATAAAGCGTTGTGAACTAAGTTATGAATCAAAGATTAGCAATTCTTCGCCGAATTCCTGGACAAGTTTATTTATTACTAAGTATCATCATTTTTGCTTCTGCTAGTCCCGTGACTCGCCAATTAATTAATTTAGGGGAGCAACATCTTATCGATGGCAAAAATCCTGTTGCTTTTTGTAATATTTTATTTGTGGGAAATATTTGTGCTTTATTATTGCTAGTATCTATTTATCACCATCAATTTTCTTGGCAAACCTTAAAACAATTTACATTTAAAGTTTGGTTAGGATTAATTGGCATTGGAATTTTTTCGGGAGCTTTAGCACCTGCTTTGGTATTTTTAGCCTTAGACTTAACCTCGGTAAATAATGTTATTCTCATCGGACGAATTGAACCCCCTTTAACCCTAGTTTTATCAGTTTTGTTACTAAAAGCTAGGGTAAATTATTGGGTTGGATTAGGTTCAGTTTTTTCTTTTCTTGGGGTATTGATTATTGTTTGGTTACAGTCACCAGAGCAAACATTTAATATGATGGGAGGAAAATTGGAGATTGGTAGGGGAGAATTATGTGCTGTTTTAGGAGCGATTTCTGTGGCAATTGCTAACATTTTAAGTAAAGTTAGCCTGAAAAAAGTTCCTCTCGGAATTTTTTCAATTATTAGAAATATCTTAGGAACAGTCATCTTTTTTGTAATTGCGATGAAACTCTATGGATTGATCCATTTTGCCCATATTTTTACTCCCTTTTTATGGCAGTGGATGTTTATTTATAGTGCGATTATTGTTGTCGGTGGTCAATTATGTTGGTTAATGGGATTAAAATATACAAGTGCTTCTGATGTGTCTTTAGCGAGTTCTTTTAGTCCAATTCTTGGAATTACTTTTACCTATTTAATTCTAGGAGAAATGCCTAACAAGGCTCAATATATTGGTGGCAGTGTCATTATGATGGGAATTATGTTAACTCAAATTGGTGTCAGACGACTAAATCAGAAAATTTTAATAAATTCTACCCCAAAAGAGGCTGATATTCGGGCAGGATTTAAAGGAATTTAAAGCAAGTTCTAATTTACATAGAGACTCAAAATCTAAGGAGTAAAAATACTACCCATAAATAAAATTGCTCCCGTATTCTCATCTTGAATCAGACAGAAAAAAGGACGATCTACAATCATCGTAAATTGTGGTTGCGACGAGATAATTGATGCTACCTTGAGATTCATTGATTTGACTGAGGGCAGTTGCTTTCCGTTTTCATTAAATTCTACTAATGCCTGATGTTTAATGCCATTAATATAAGCTGAATGAGAGGTTAATTTAGAAAATCCAGCTTGGGATGGATTAAACATGGTAGAAAGCCCTAAAGACTGTAAAGTTTTTGTGAGATCGACTTCATAGTTTAAAGTGAAGCGAGGTAACTGAAGTAACCCACTGGTTTGCCGAAACTTAGATGATAGTTTTTGCCATTTCTTAGGGGTGAAATCTTGAAAAATCTGGGAAGATTGGTTAGAGTTTTTTGGTAAAACTAAGGACAAACTAAACTGTCCATCACCATAGGGCAATTTAATCGCCTGAAATTGAGAGTTTTCTAAATAATGATAGGTTCCCTGACGAGACATAAAGGGATAAGGTTTACTGGTGTTAGGACTTACATAAAAGGGTTTATCTGTCGTAAGTTTTTTATCAAAACCGACTTGCCAACTCCCTTGAAAATAAGCGGTATTAATCAAGAAAAGAACATCATCTGCTTGAATTTTATTGATAATATTTTTGATTTTCCCTTCAGTATTGTCTGTAACCCAACGATTAATAATACCCTTAGCTTCAGCACTGGCAAAATTCAAATTGGTAATTTGATCCTGATAATAATCTCGATTATTTTTAAGAAACTGATAACGAAAAGTAAAACCCTGTCTGGCCCAAAGGGAATTAGCGACGATTAACGGAGATTGAGAATTCTGAAGATTTAAGTCACTTTCTAAGGTTTGATTAGCTCGATTTAGCGCGTCAACTTCTACCCCTTGAATACCTAATGCTTGAGCAATTTCCGTTTTAGTATCTCCTGTCGCGCCATTGTAAAGCATCGACAAAGTTAACGCGACACTGGTTGGAGAGACAAAAACATTTTGTTCTGGATTCGCCTTAACTAAGGTTGAAAACAACTGAAAGCCAAACTGTGCGTGGGCTTTAACCAGCCGTTTCTCATCCAGAGAAGGCTGAGGGAAACCCATTATGGGGGAAACTTCTTGCAACGCCTGAGCGTCTGCTAATATACTCAGGAAGTCAGTTTTTGAGAAGGAGATCAACCCACTCAAGAAAAATAAAAACATCAAGCCGAATGTGGCTCTTATCGTTCGTTGAGTCCTCATCACCCTTAATCCTATTTACGATACAGCAATGTTTACCGTTTTTAGCCTTAGCGTTAAAAAGCCTCAAAACACTTATGATGTTGTTTCGACCGTCACGTCGGAATGTCGTCTACCTTGTTCAAAAAAACTCCTCCTTCTCCGAGGATATACTTGATTGCTAAACATAAACCCTTAGAATTGTAAATAAATAATTACAACTATCAACACCTTGCCTAGATGGGGACAAGCAACGGAGGTCAGCCAAAACTGTGAATATCCAAGAAATCATGGAAAAAGGTGGGGTAGCCATGTGGCCCCTGCTCATTTTGTCGGTATTAGCCTTGAGTACCATTATTGAACGCTCCTGGTTTTGGGTCAGATTTCTACTCAAAGAGGGACAGATTCTCAACCGGATTTTGGAGACGGCGGCCCGTAACTGGGATGCAGCCCCAAAAGTAGCGAAAGACAATATTAATCATCCCGTGGGCAAGTTTCTCTATGGCCCCCTAAGATTGATGAACCCAGATCCAGAGGTTTTCCATTTAGCCTTAGAATCAGCCGCTGATGATGAATTAGCCATGATGCGACGGGGAGATAAGGTGTTAGAGGCTGTGATTGCCCTCTCTCCCCTGTTAGGATTATTGGGAACGGTTTTAGGATTAATTGCCTCTTTGGGTAACATCCAAATTAGCGACTTGGGAACATCTTCAACTACAGGTGTTACCCTAGGGATTGGTGAAGCTCTAATTTCGACAGCCACGGGATTAATTGTTGCCATTATTAGTTTGACCTTTTACCGAATTTTTCAATCCCTTTGGTTTAATCAAGTTAGGGTATTCCGCAAAACGGGTAGTGAGTTAGAAGTGATTTATCGCCAACGTTGGTTGGATACTGATGGTGAACCCTCGGCTCTCCCAAACAATATCCCACCGAAATTCACCGATACTTTTGACGAATAAACCGCCCTTAAGTTATCTTTTTAAGAAACACCCATGACCCAAGATAGGAACCATCAAAGAATAGCCCGTAAAAGTCAATCCCATAGCCATGCCCGTCCGCTAAAACTCTGGCAAGATCCTTCTCAACAACAAGAAGTTCGCATCGAAATTTTACCAATGATCGATGTGATTTTTTGTATCCTGACTTTCTTTATTTTGGGAGCGGTTGGTTTATCTCGTCAGCAAGCGATTAGCTTAGATTTGCCGAAAGCGGGATCGGGAACCCCCCAAATGCGAGAAATGATGGTGGTTAGCCTCGATGATTTTGGCCAAGTGTACGTTGAAAAACAATTGGTAACTCGCAATCAGCTATTTGACTCGATTAAGAGCTATCATCAATTTAACCCTGAAGGTTTAATGGTACTTCATGCCTCAAGAAATGCTAGTTACAATGAAGTAATTCAGGTATTAGATATGTTGCGAGAAGTCGGTGGTGAAAGGGTTGCTTTAGCTACCCTACCAGGTGAATCTGAAGGAACCCCAAATTTGAGTGATCCCACCCTCAGTCCTTTGCCATCAGGAACAGGTTTACCAGGAAACTACACCAATACTCTTCCTCAGACAATTCCAACCAATCCTTCTAGCGGAATCGGTAATTATCCAGCGAATCCTCCAAATTCTTCTCCCTCAAGAGAATCAACACTTCCTCAAACCACTATGCCGAATAATTAATTTCTCAAAGCTAACGCTGTTCTTAAAACTGTTTCCGTTCACTTATACCAACGCCATCGATGGTTTCCCTTACCGATAGCACCTATTTGTTACCGCATGATCCGAGAAGCGAGTAATTGTTCTTCTAAGGCAGCAATCCGGTTATAAGCGGCGGTTAACTGTGCTGTGAGTCGTCTAACCTGAAGATCGGTAGTTAGTAATGGCTCCACTTCAGGGGCGATGAGGGTGCTATTTTCACTCTCATCTGGTAGGATGTCCTTATGCTCCATCACGGACTGATAATATCCATGGCGAGGTAAAGCCATGGGGTTCGGGCCCGAAAGGGTAGGCAGAGAGGGTTGTGGATTGTTAACCATGACTTCCCTTGGGAGGCGAGAAGCCCCCATCTTTTGGCCAAGCTGTTCAACAATATGATGGAGTTGAGTGACTTTTTGATTAAGTTCATTAATTTGCTGCTGTAGTCCATCCATAGGAATTCCCATCACTGAAAACTGTGCTATTTCTCATCCTAGAATTGACTGAGACGGATAGTTACAGATTCCTGATTCATTTAACTTTCTTCCGTGATTCGTCTTAAATCTTGATACAATGAATGCCATGCTTAGCCGTCGTTCTTTTTTGATCAGTACAGGGGCTGTTGCGTTAGGGCAATTGTTATCAGGATGTGGTGATTCTGAGCATGATTTGCGGGTTTTTCTGTTACAAGGTTCGATTCCCCCGCAATTACTGACTGCTTTTCGTCAACAATTATCCCCTCGGCCTTCTCTCTCTTTTACTCCCCAAGCTCAGCTAAAAATGTTGTTTGAGCTATTGGCAACTTGGCAAGGTAAAGATGCCAAGAAAGCCGGTTTATGGCGTGATTTACCCAAAATCCCCATTATCAATCCGCAAGAACCACCGATCAGTGATTTAGTCACTTTAGGAGATGCTTGGTTAGCTGAAGGCATTCAACAAGGGTTAATTGACCCCCTAGAGCTTACTGATATCCCCAATTGGCAAAAACTGCCCTCTCGTTGGCAACGCTTAGTTAAACGAGATGGGCGAGGGAATGTCAAGGAAAACGGACAAATTTGGGGGGCCCCCTATCGTTGGGGAACAACTTTAATGGTTTACCAAGAGGATAAGTTAGACTGGGAACCGACAGATTGGTCTGATTTATGGGATGAACGATTACGCGATCGCATTACCTTGGTCGATCAACCGAGAGAGGTGATTGGATTAACCTTAAAAAAACTGGGACAGTCTTACAATACACAAGATTTGGCCTCAGTTCCTGGTTTAAAGTCTGAACTTTTGTCTCTACAAAAACAAGTTAAATATTACAGTTCTCGCCATTATTTACAACCCTTATTAATCGGAGATGCTTGGTTAAGTGTGGGTTGGTCCAATGAGATTTTACCTCTAATTGCTAAAAATCGAGGTCTTAAGGCTATAATACCTGCTTCTGGTACTTCCCTTTGGTCAGATATTTGGGTTAAACCTAAAGCCAAAACTGGGAACGTAGTGTTATCGAAATCAGCTAAACAATGGATTGATTTTTGTTGGCAACCTCAAGCTGCTGATTTGATTTCTTTGTTTACTGAGGGTGCTTCTCCTATGATTAATGTAATTGATAAAAATGAACTTTCAAAAGAAGTTCAAGATAATCCTTTATTATTAATTAAGCCAGAAATTTTCGATAAATGCGAATTTTTAGAGCCTTTACCGGATAAGGTTCAAGCAGAGTATCTTAATCTTTGGAAGGAAATGAGAAATAGTTAAGCAATTAAGTTGCTTGTGGGGTAGAGTAGCCATTTGTCCATACAGATATTTGGGAATTATTGCCTTCTAAAAAAATGCTTTAAATAAACTGGCTAAAATTAAGGAGAATTAATCATGAATATTCATTACACAATTATTATTCAATGGTCAGAGGAAGATAAATGTTATGTTGTTACCCTTCCTGAATGGGGAGAATTTTGTCATACCCATGGTGATACTTACGAAGAAGCATTCAACAATGCTAAAGAAGTTTTAAAATTATTAATAGAATCCGCCTTAGAAAATAATGAAATTCTACCTAAGCCTCAACTCTTTGAGCCATCAGTTCAATTAGTGGAACAACTAAGTGCTTAAACAAAATTAATTTTTGCTTTTACTTTTATGAGAAAAAGTTAAGCAATTAAAAGGTAAAGCATTCCCCTATTCTCAAGAACTTTTGCGACACAACCTAGAAATTGGAGTATATTTTTAAGTTTTTTAAGCAACCTCTATTGCATTTTATAGCGTGTCTCGGACTCATGAAATAAAGTAACAGAAATGAGTAAAACACTTGCGAATATCTTGTTAAGTAGGGTTTGCTGAATAAGGACAAAAGCCTTATAAAATAAAGGTTATAGGGGTAAGCTAATACGCATTTAAAATGCGTATTAGCAAGACAAAAGGCAATGGGTTCGACAAGCGGTTATCGAGCGGAGTCGAGACTTGTACTGAGCTTGGTCGAAGTATGCACCAACCAAGCAAAAAGCTTTCATGAAAGAGGGTTGTAGCTGTTTCCTTCAATTTAACAAATAAGCAGTTTAAATGCACAACAGCTTACTCAGTGGGAGCAAACCTTATTTATTACTTATTATAATACTTCGCTTTTAACTCTTGCCTATTCATCAGATTTACGTCCCTTTAAACTCTTAACTAATGCCTTAAATTGTTGTTGCAAATAGTCAAAATTTTGACTATTTTCTCCATATCGCCAACTGACATAAGCTTGAGAAAGTTCCTCAATAATTGCTGCTTGTTCCTGGGGATGTTGTTGATAAGAAACTTCGACATATTCTAAAGGGGTTTGTGCTGGATGTTTCGGATATCCCTTACTTTTTAATAGTTCTAACATTTCTTGATATAATCTGACAATTGGTGGTAATTTAGCTAAGCGACGATAATATCCTAATTTGCTTAATTGTCCCCAACCTAACCAACCCAATAATCCTAATCCAACCCCTAAGAATAACCCCACAAATACCCCAATTAAACTACCTGAAATAAACCGCCATAACCACACCAAAATATTAATAAATCCGCCAATTATCTGAGTCCAAATGATGTTAAAAAAGCTGCTAACAGGAGAAGGCAACCAACTGGCTATCCAATTCCAAAATTGCTTTAAAACCCCAAAAGTTTGCTCTTCTTCAAGAGAGGGAGGAATTAATTCATGGCCAGGAATTGGATCAAAACTATACCAGCCAAATTTAGTAAAATAAACTTCTGTTAATCCATAAGCATCGGTATTTTTAACCACATAAAATCCGGTAAAAGGATTAAATTTTCCTTGGCCAAATCCTACTGTTAACCGTGCAGGAATGCCAATAGAACGTAACATCATGGTTAAAACAGTCGAAAAGTGATCGGGATAACCCCCTTCATGCTTAAAGAGAAAGGCTGTAACTAAATCTTCATTCTCATCAAAAAAAGGCAAATCTGGTTTAATTTGATACTGTTGTTTAACTGTTTGTGTTAAGAACAAAGCTGCTTCATAGGTTGAGTTAATTGGGTTGGGTGATTTTGCTAATAATTCTAAGGTTTTTTGGCGTACTTTTTCTTCAATTTCAGGGGGAATTTGTAAGTAATTTTTGATGATTTTTTCAGGATATTCATAAGGAGATGTTCTTAAAATGGTACGATCTCGATAAGGAACTTCTGAAATAACTGTATAGGTTAATCCTTCAATTAAACCCACAGGCGATCGCAAATTTCCCCGTTGATCAATGCCAATTTCTTTGGCAGGAAAATAAAGAGAATTTGGGATAGAAAGGGAAGGAATAACATTCGGTAAATCAGTAACGGCCGTATAACTTTGAATAACCTGCTTCGTTTTCATACGAGTAGCAGGTGATGATAAAAAGAATTTGTAAGACCAAGGATCTCGTTGAATCATGTTAAGATCTTGATCATTAGAAATTTCCCAACCTTGTCCTGTATAATGATCAAAAGATAATGCCTTCCAAAATCCAGGAGCTTGAGAACGTACCCGCATGACAATTTTGGGAGTCATATTTCCCCGTAAATTTTGATTGATTTTGGTATTAAAGCCATAATAATAATTATTATCGAGTTTCCCTTCTCCTTCCGTTGGACTTGTGCCTTGTCCCCCTGAATTTTTTCCTTGTTCTTTATTGGTGTATCCTGGATTGATAATCCCGTTATTTTGTCCATTAAACTTTTGACTATCTGCATCTAAAGGACTACTCACAGGAAAGGTTTGTAATTGATACCCTGGAAAACGTGGCATCAACATAAAAATTGTTAATCCTAACACCAAAGTCAGACCAATAATTAAACCTAATTTTTTCAAAGAAAAGGGAGAATAAGTTATAACAGAATTAGAAGCACGAGGGGAACGAAACGGTAAATTAAGGCTGCTATCAATAGCTTCTAGTCCCAAACGAGAACGATAATCTAAAATTAAGGTAGGAATAGCTAAACCTAAAAATAATAATAACCAAGGAGCAAAAGCTAAGGTTTGGGAGATAGTACCAGCAACTCCCAATAAAATAAGGCCAATAACCATTGAATACCCTAAATCTTTCCGTCTTGGTAAATCAAAACTATGGAGAACTTGAAGTTGAACTAATAAACCCCCTAAGGCCAATCGACTATCATTAAGACTTTGGGCTAAATTAATTAAAAAGAAAAAAAGTACCCCCAGCATAGCAATGGCCAGGAAAAATTTAACAGTGATGTTGCGATGTTTTCGACGATACCAACTCCAAGTTGACCCCGCGATACTTAAGGGAATTGCCCATAAACTCATCTGGGTTTGGGCGGCCACATCAGTGGCAATAATCCCGATAATAACTAATCCCTGGACTAAAATTCGTAGGGTTAGGGATTCTTCAGTCTGTAATTTCGGCATTGCTTCTATTTTTTGCCGAAATTGTTCAAATAAGGATAATGGTTTAGGGGGGTTATTTTTCATAGAACAAGAGAGTTAATGGGGGTTAAATTCAAGAATCACAACAGATTTTAATTTTCTTTCGCCTCCTACTGTTACCAGTTTACCCCAATTTGTCAATCAGATTTATTACGTTTTTTATATTAATTGTCACGTTCATTTAAGTTGAGGAAGAAACCATGTCTAAGCAAATTACTTATAGTCCTGCTTATACCTTAGTACCTACTTATGAGTGTTTTAACCGTTGTACCTATTGTAATTTTCGCGTTCACCCTAATCAAGATGATTGGTTAACCTTAGAAAATGCAGAACAAATATTAGAAAAAATGCAAAATAAATCTATTTGTGAAATTCTTATTCTCAGTGGTGAAGTTCATCCTCAGTCCCCCAGAAGAAAAGTTTGGTTTCAACGAATTTATGATCTTTGTCAATTAGCCTTATCTATGGGATTTTTGCCCCATACTAATGTCGGCCCCTTAAGTTTTACTGAAATGGAAACTTTGAAGACCGTTAATGTGTCTATGGGATTAATGGTAGAACAAATTACTCCAAAACTTTTAGAAACTGTTCATCAGTATGCACCAAGTAAACTCCCTAAATTGCGTTTACAACAGTTAGAATGGGCAGGACAATTAAAAATACCTTTTACTACAGGTATTCTCTTAGGAATTGGTGAAACATTAACCGATTGTTGGGAAACATTAGAGGCGATCGCCCAAATTCATAACCGTTGGCATCATATACAAGAAGTTATCTTACAACCTCATAGTCCTGGTCAGCAACAAACTTTTATAGCTTCTGCTTTTAATTATCATCAATTACCAGAAATTATTGCTCAAGCCAGACAGATTTTACCTGAATCTATTACCTTACAAATTCCCCCTAATTTAATTACAAATCCTCAATGTTTATTAGACTGTTTAGAGGCAGGAGCTAGAGATTTAGGAGGAATTAGCCCCAAAGATGAAGTAAATCCTGATTATGCCCATCTTACTCATCAAGGATTAATTAATCTTTTAGGGACAAAAGGATGGCAATTAGTTCCCCGTTTACCGATTTATCCTCAGTATGATTCTTGGTTATCTTCCCCTTTACAACTGGCAGTTAATTCCTGGAGTAAATCTACTCAACTAGCATTTTGATTGTCAAACTTATCTGTCATTGTTACAATCTTATCTGAGGTTAAAATACAAAAAATAGGTGATTTATCAATGCTAAATCAAGTCACTCTCCAAAATTATGTTCCTTTTTTAGCCAGAATCTTTCTCTCGGCAATTTTTCTTAAATCTGGTATTAGTAAAATCCTTGCCCCCGCTGCCACTCAAGCTTATATGGCATCCCAAGGACTCCCCTTCACGGGAATTTTACTCATGCTTACTATTGTTGTCTTAATTATCGGCGGATTATCAGTTTTATTGGGGTATAAAGCTAAAATTGGGGCTTTATTATTGATTGGATTTCTCATCCCTGCTACCCTAATTTTTCATGGAGATTTTCCCGAAGAAGAAATCGCTTTCTTAAAAAATTTAGGGTTAATGGGCGGATTATTAATGATTGTGGCTTTCGGTTCAGGTAGTTTCAGTTTAGAAAAATAACCCTAGCAATTCTCAAGCGGTAGAGAGGTTTAATTAACCGTCTCTGCCCATTATTCTCCATTTCCCATGTTTGGCTTATAATAATGGTTTGTTCAGAAATAAGGAATATTATCCCTCTTGCTCTTTTGAGGTTAAGCGACGCATAAGCTAATACGCATTTAAAATGCGTATTAGCAAGGCAAAAGGCAATGGTTCGACAAGCGGTTATCGAGCGGAGTCGAGACTTGTACTGAGCTTGGTCGAAGTATGCACCAACCAAGCAAAAAGCTTTCATGAAAGAGGGTTGTAGCTGTTTCCTTCAATTTAACAAATAAGCAGTTTAAATGCACAACAGCTTACGAGTCATGTAATTATTACCTCTCTAATTATTGCATCAGATGAGAGGTTCATTTCGTCTGGTTGTAGATATAATTCAATGGCTTCTTTAATATTTTCTAAGGCTTTTTCTTCGGTTTCTCCACAAGAAGTACAACCTGGTAACTCTGGACACCAAACAGCAAAATCTCCGGTTTCTGGATCTTTTTCAAGGATTACACGCCATTTACTCATGTTTGAATTCTCTATTAATTTTCAAAGTTCTATCCTAATTATAATTGGTGTAAGGGTTCAATTTGGTAATAATATATTTCGTCTACTTGGTTTTTTTGTTGAGAATAATGTATTGATTCTAACTAACGGATTTACTAAAAAGACTCAAAAAACACCTTCGCAAGAAATTAATCTAGCACACCAGAGAAAACGAGACTATTTAAACAGGAGATTAAATGATGAGTGATATTGAGAAATATATTAAGCAAAGAAAACAAAAAGATTCTGACTTTTCTGAAAACTTTGAAGCTGGCTATCTCAGTTTTAAATTAGGATTTATTCTAGCACAAGCTAGAGAAGAATCTGGTATCACAATAGAAGAATTAGCGGAACATTTAAACTGCGATCAGGCAATAGTTTCTCAAATAGAAAACAATATCCAATCTGTTAATATTGGCACTCTTGAAAAGTATATTAAAGCTTTAGGGAAAGAACTAATTCTAGAAATAAGATAGTATAGTTAATTTCTAGAGATTTATTTGTCTTCAAGACGGTGCGTTACATTTCATTAACTGCAAAAGCCACGATCGCACTAGGTTTGAGAAATAGAGTCAAGATATAGAGTATCAGGACATATATCTTGTTCGTTTGGCCAAGTTACTGTACCGTCTAGAATTTTTACTTGATTAAAATAATGTTTATTTCTAAGTTCTTGAAAGATGCCAAAGTCCAGAAGTGGTGAACAATCATAAAATTTTTTTTCTTTATTAGTAAATATGAGTTGTATTAGAAGGATTTGAAATAGGAGATATTTTTGTATTTGATGAAAATAACCCTGATAACTTATATATTCCTATTTCTAGCAATGTTATTTCTGCATCCAATACATCATCTAATGATTATTATCAAAAACGATGTAAAGAAGAAGGAGTTAAGCGTCATCCGGCTAGATTTCCGCAAGCTTTACCTGAATTTTTTATTAATTTTTGTACAGAAGTTGGAGATATTGTTCTTGATCCTTTTGCTGGTTCTAATATGACAGGTAGAGTAGCAGAAACTTTAGACAGAAAATGGATTGCAATTGAAATTGAAGAAGAATACATTAAAGGGTCAAAATTTAGATTTGAAAGTGAATCAACGGCAGTTATGGCAACTGAATCTGCTAATATAGCTAAAGTAACAGAAAAAGAAAAAACAGAAATTTCTGATTTACCTTTGTTCAAAAAATAAACTTTCTAACAATTGTTGCTATCTAAATAAATTAAATTACCTATTTTTAATCATAATTGTGCCATGAATGCAAATAAATCTAAAAGAATTCGGTTTACTTATGGAGATCAGTTTCAGCCTGAGAAGTTTTCTATTATTCAAATAATTAAGCTTTGTGAGAGTTGTCAACCGGAGAGAAATAAACTAGAAGAAGAAATATTATCTAGATACTTTATCGATCATTCCAGAAGTAGTTCTGATTCAATATCAGCTAATGATAATAAGCGTAAACTTGCTATGAATTGCTTTTTATCATTAAGAGCTTATAAAATTATTCAAGATATCAATGATTCAGGAAAGCAGTATCAACTAACAGATATTAGCAAGGAAATTTTAAAAAATAGTGAGAATGAAATAACTGTTTATAGGCTTTTTGCTCGTCACATACTAATCAACCTTGGCGGAATGTCTTTATTAAAAGCTATCGAAGCAATTAAAACACGAGGCGAAAATCCTAATGTTGAATCCGTTGCTTATGAGTTACAAGAAATAGGGTATATCATACCACCTAATTGTACATATCATAGTACAATGTCTAAGTGGTTAAGCTTGGCTAATGTAATTAATAAATATGATATTGACTGGGATACGGTTTATGATTTACTAGGAACTAATCGAGAATATATTGATGATTTATATACACTAACTTCCTATCAAAAATATTTCTTACTCTCGATGATTCAATTAGGGATTAATCAATTAACACCTTGGAATACTATTGTTAAATATGCAAGAAGTCGTTATCAAATTCGTTTTCCTACTAAAGCATTTTTACTATCAGGATATTTCTCCCAGAATAGTTCTATCCTAATTATAATTGTTGTGTTGGGTTTCTTGATAAAATTGAAGCTATTTGTATAAGTTCGGCAGCAGCAATCTCATACTGGGTTTCTTGTCCTCTTGGTTTACTTCTTAAGTATCCTGCGGGAGTCTTTTGTGAAGGTAGTAATCGAGAATTTTGGATTATTTTATCAAATTCTGCTTGTGCTTTAGGACTTTTATGGGCAATAGCATTTCTGATTTTATGATAATATCCTAAATTACTTTTTTGATCATGATTAAGATTAGTAAAAGGTTTACCATCATGAAAAAAAATTTTTGCTCTTTCTATTGTTCTATCATAAGGCAACCAATCAATATATTGTTTACCTCCCAGAATTACTGAATTGATTTCTGATTGTGGAGAAATTTTCACTTTCCGAATTTGATTAATTTTGCGTCCATCAATAACAATTTTTCCTTCCAGTAGTCCATAAAATAATTTTTCAATAAATTCTTCAAAATCGGTAAATAAACCCAAAAACAAACCATCATAAACCGTTAAAATATCCCTTTCTTCAAGAATTCTATTGGCTAACAGGTCTTCTATTTTAGCTCGTGTCATTTCCCGTTTTTTAACCCCTTCTTTAAAGTTTTCAAATAAGCTATCTGCTTTCTTTGGCATAAATTTCAGTAGGGTTGCTTATAAAAGATCTTAAATAATTAAAAATAGTTTCTCTCTCTGTAACTCCTTTTCTTCGTGAAGTAAGAGCTTTTTCAATTTCAGCATTAATTATTGGCTTATTTGTTAAATAATCACTACCTATCTTGATTTTTTCAAGAACTTCACTAGAGAGTTTATTAATAGGGTGTGATACTCGTGATTTCATACTATTTATTCCAAAAAGCAAGTCATAAATCACAGCAAAGAAAATATAGATTTTTGTTTTTTCATGGAACTTTGATGATGGCAAAAAATCTTTAAAATAATCATCAATAACTTTCATGGTGTTATGAAAATTATCATAAATTTTACTTTTGTTTGGTAAAGTATCATCATACTTTTGATAAAAACCATCTATTATATCTTCATTTTCACCCGTCAATAGCTTTCCTTCAATCATCATAATGATAAGTTCTGATGTCAGTTTAACTTCTTTCATTCGTGCAATATCATCGTCATTAAAAATTTTCCAATTTTTCCAATAGTTTAAACATTCTACTGCTAGTTGATAAGCGAGAGTTTTAAATTCACCAAAATATTCAGCATTTCTGAGTTCTTGTTTATTTAATTGATAATAGGTTGAATTCATCCTACGGAATATATCGATCACTTCTCTATCATCCATTCGTGGAGAGAGAATATGAACACTAAACTCATAATCTAAAATATCTCGCTTGATTTCATCATCGAGTTCTTGAAAGGTTTTTCCTGCTATTTCTTTATTGTGATTTTTTTGAACAGTAAATTGATCTTTTTCAGGATCATAGTCTGGTAAGGACTGAGGGGCGACAAAACTCAAAACAGTTCTTAATCTTTGCTGTCCATCAATTACTTCTCGCTTTGGTCTTAAGGTATCGAGATCAATAGGAAGATCTCTTAAAAAAATAATAGGAATTGGTAAACCTCTGACAATAGTATCAATTAGAAAAGACTTAGTACCTGATTTCCAAACTGATCGACGTTGAAATTTAGGGGATAAAATTAATGCTTGATCTTTTTGCCAAGATACAAAATCGGCTACTTTAAAAAAGCTTTTTTTATATTCAATTGTTCCCATGATTCTATATCTCGATTATTTTGTATGTATAATATTAATATCTCAGAAAATAAAGTAAGGTGGGCATTGCCCACCCTACGGTTATTTAGCAGGAGTTAAGGTTTTCTCCGCTACCATGACGGGGTTAGGATTTGTTTCAGGACTATTTGCTTCTGATGGGGGGACTGCTTGCCAGAATTTGCCGACATAATCACCCCAATTATCCAATATTAATTGTCCTTTTTTACTGCCTGTACGAGTAACATGAGTCTCAATTAATTCTTTTAATTGTGCTTCTCCTGCTTCTGTACAAATGCGCTGAATTTCCACAATTTCCGGGTTAACTTTTTCGGGGAAGCTGTTATCTTCATCTAAGAAATAAGCTAAACCTCCCGTCATTCCTGCACCCACATTACGGCCAACGGAACCGAGAACCACGATCACACCCCCTGTCATATATTCACAACAGTGATCGCCGGCCCCTTCTATAACCGCTTGACCCATCGAGTTACGCACCCCAAACCGTTCACCGGCCCGACCATTGGCATATAAAACGCCTCCTGTTGCCCCATAAAGGCAGGTATTCCCGACAATTACGTTATCTGCTGCCTCAAAGGTCGCTGTTTTGTAAGGAACTATCACTATTTCGCCGCCGTGCATCCCTTTACCTACATAATCATTGGCTTCCCCTTCTAGGTGCATAATCATTCCAGGGAGGTTAAAGGCAGCAAAACTTTGACCCGCGGCCCCAGTAAAGTTAAAGGTAATTTCACCAGAAAACCCAGTATTACCGTATTTTTTGGCTAAAGTTCCGGCAATACGGGCCCCAACCGTGCGATCGGTGTTGATGATTTTAACGTCTTTGCTAACAGTTCCATGAGTGGCGATCGCAGAACTAATAGCAGTATCAGCCAATAATTCATCATCCAAAACCGGCCCATTGCTGTGAACTTCCTCATGGTTTAACCAGTTACGGTCTGTTTTCACATCAGGAAGGTTGAGGAGGCAGTCTAAATTGATCGATTGAGTCTTAGTTAAATTCGCTTGGGAGCGCATTTTAAGCAGGTCAGACCGTCCGATGACCTCATCTAAGGAACGATAGCCTAATTTAGCTAAAATTGACCGGACTTCCTCCGCAATGAAGTAGAAGAAGTTGACCACATGATCAGGAATACCTGTAAACCGTTGACGTAACCGTTCTTGTTGAGTCGCAACCCCGACAGGACAGTTATTTGTATGACATATACGGGCCATGATACAACCTTCGGCGATCATAGCAATGGAACCGAACCCATATTCTTCGGCCCCCATTAACGCAGCCATCATTACATCCCAACCCGTTTTTAAGCCACCATCAGCCCGTAAAATAACCCGGCCACGGAGTTTATTTTCCATCAACATCCGATGAACTTCCGTCACTCCTAGTTCCCAAGGACAACCCGCGTGTTTAATGGAACTCAGAGGTGATGCACCTGTACCACCATCATGACCAGAAATTTGGATAATATCAGCGTTAGCTTTAGCAACTCCGGCCGCAATGGTTCCGATGCCGATTTCTGCCACTAATTTAACGGAAACCTTCGCATTTGGGTTAATTTGATGTAAATCAAAGATTAACTGGGCCAAGTCTTCGATGGAGTAAATATCATGATGAGGAGGGGGAGAAATTAAGGTGACACCAGGTTTAGACTTCCGTAACATGGCAATATAAGAGCTAACTTTTGGCCCTGGTAACTGGCCTCCTTCTCCTGGTTTGGCCCCTTGGGCCATCTTAATTTCTAATTGTTTACCATTCATCAAGTATTCAGGTGTTACCCCAAACCGGCCGGAGGCTATCTGTTTAATGGCAGAACTCACCGTGTCACCGTTACGCAGTCCTTTAAGATGGGGGAAAGTCGCAGAGTTGCCATTTTCGTCTACATCTGAGAGGGTAATAAACCGGGTGGGGTCTTCTCCTCCCTCTCCTGAGTTGGACTTTCCTCCTAAACGGTTCATGGCGATCGCCAGGGTTTCGTGGGCCTCCCGTGATAATGCACCCAAAGACATTCCCCCAGTACAGAAGCGTTTAACAATAGCTTCTACGGGTTCCACATCTGCAACGGGAATAGAAGGGCGATCGCCTTTAAATTCTAATAAGTCCCGTAAGGCAGTTATGGGGCGTTCTTCGAGGTATTTCTGATACATTTCATAATGATTGTATGCCTCTTTATTTGCCCCATTTTCCCCTGCTTTATAGGCTTCTACGGCTTTATGGAGAGATTTTGCCATTTCGGGAGAGTTCATGTGATATTCTCCCCCTGGACGGTAGTTAATAAAGCCAAAGTTTTTCAGTTTCTTGTCAGTTAAACTGGGGAAAGCTTGACAATGAACTGCTATAACTTCTTGGGCCAGTTCTTCAATACTTAAACCACCAACTCGACTGGTAGTCCCTTCAAAGGCTGTTTCTACTAAGTCCATACCTAGGCCAATAGCTTCAAAAATTTGCGCCCCATGATAAGAAGCTAACAAAGAAATTCCCATTTTAGAGAGAATTTTTAACAGTCCTGCTTCTACTGAGTGACGATAGTTATTTAAAGCTTTGTCTAGGGTGACGTTTTCGAGTTTACCATTGGCCATCAATTTTTGGGTCTTCTCATCATTCCACCATTGACGGATGGTTTCTAAGGCAAGATAAGGACAGATAGCAGAGGCCCCATAACCGACTAAGCAAGCAAAATGATGGGTACTCCAACATTGGGCCGTATCAACTATTAGAGATGTTTGCAGACGTAACCCTTCTTTAATGAGGTGATGATGAACTGTCCCAACTGCTAATAAGGGGGGAATATAACTGGTTGTCTCATCAATACTTCCATGGCCGTTTGACCCGACACGGTCGCTTAAAATGAGGATTTTTGCCCCATTTTTAACCGCTTTTGTTGCTTCGGTACAAAGACGATCTAAGGACGTTTTTAGTCCTCCTGGCCCTGATGTAATCTCAAATAAGGTAGATAATTCTGTTACGTTGAAATCAGAAGTTTTAATTTGGGTTAATTCTGTTTCATTGAGAACAGGAGTATCTATTTTTAAGAGTTTGGCATCTTCTGCTTTGGGATCTAATAGGTTGCCTCTTTCTCCTAACAACATAGTCAAAGACATAACTAAACTTTCCCGTAACGGATCAATGGGGGGGTTAGTTACTTGGGCAAACCGTTGTTTAAAGTAGTCGTAAAGTAGATGAGGCTTATTAGAGAGAACAGCTAAAGGAATATCATCACCCATGCAAAAAGTTGGTTCTTTGCCTTGACTGGCCATGGGAACTACGACCATTTCTACATCTTCTGCTGTATAACCAAAGGCAGTTTGTTGCTGTAGTAATTGACTGGTTTGAGTCAATAAAAGGGTGTCAGAAAAAGGTTGAGGTGCAATTTCTTGACGGTAGGTTTCTAACCATTCTTTGTAAGGTTGTGCTTGGGCAATACGTTGTTTAATCTTCCAATTTTTTAACACTTCTTGAGTGGTTAAGTCAACGGAAATAGTTTGTCCGGGCCCTAATCTTCCTTTTTCAATAATGTCAGACTCAGGTAGATCTACCACCCCTGCTTCTGATCCAACCACCACATAATTATCCTTGGTAATACAATACCTTGCTGGTCGTAACCCATTACGATCTAAGCAAGCCCCGACCATCTTACCATCACTAAACACCAATAACGCAGGGCCGTCCCAAGGTTCTTGGATGCCACTATAATACTGATAAAAGTCTGTAATTTCGGGATAATCTTTGAGATCTGGCTGATTTAGGTAAGCTTCTGGCACTAAAATCATCGCCGCTTCAATGGGACTGCGACCAGTCCTTACTAACAACTCCATGGTACTATCTAAGTTATAGGAGTCGCTATTGGCAGCATTAACAACAGGCGTTAATGCGTCTAATTCTTCTGCTTTCCACCCTGGTACTTGTAAATTAACTTCCCTGGCCGCCATCGAGTTAATATTACCAATTAAGGTGTTAATTTCCCCATTATGACCCAATAAACGCATCGGTTGAGCTAGGGGCCACTTAGGCATAGTATTGGTACTAAAACGGCGATGATACACCGCAAATTGGCTAACAAAGGCGGGGTTCTTTAAATCTTGATAAAATTCCCCTAATACCTCACTGCGTACCATCCCCTTATAAACAATGGTACGACAACTGAAAGAACAGATATAAAAATCATCGGCCAAACGCTTACCAATACGCGATCGCGCAATATACAAAACCCGATCTAATGCGTCCCCTGACAACCCATCAGCAGATGTTACCATCACCTGTTCTATATGGGGTTGGTTTCCTCTTGCTTGTATTCCCAAGACTTCGGATTTAACCGGGACTTCACGCCATCCTAACACGGTTAACTTTTCTGCTTTAACCACTTCCTCGACGTGGGCCCGTTCTGCTGCCCGTTTGCTGGTATCTTGGGGTAAAAATACCATACCTACCCCTAACTGTTCCACAGGGGGCATCGTGATACCTTTTTCTGTGAACCAGGGGGCTAATAATTCGCGGGGAATAGCCGTCATTATACCTGATCCATCTCCTGAATCATTATCCGCGCTACAACCGCCCCGATGCTCCATACAGCTTAACGCAGTTAAGGTCTGTTGTATGAGTTTATGGCTGCCTTTTCCTTTGACATCTGCAATAAACCCAACCCCACAAGCGTCTCTTTCTTCTACTAGGGAGGGTGGCCCCATATAGGTTGTTTGGGGTTGGTTGTTGGTGTTGGTATTAGGGGTCATTTTCATTATGCTGCGCTCATCCATAGCAAGTCAAATTTTAGGGGTTACGGGGTTGCTAAAGCTGGTTTGGTAAGTATCCCAAACCATAATGTTAAGAGATAGTTATGGCAGAAATCAGCAGTAAAAATCTCTGTGTACTGAGGTTTGAGAGAAGGGGTCTGTCTTAACCTTTACTTCCCATGCTATCGAACCTGAGAGTTAATGATCTAATTTCCTTATTAAGACAATTTATCCTACAGATGTCTCATGGTAGCTGAATTTTCGGGAATTTATTACATTTGGGTGATTTTTTTTAAGGTTTGTTTAAGATTTTCAAGAAAACAATAGGGTTAAGTCGCTTTGCTTCAATTCAAAATTATTAATTCTAAATCTAAGACAAAATTAGGTAAAACATTTTCTCCTGATAATGTTTTAGGGTTATCTAAGATTTCTACTTCTTTTACTGGTTTATAAATTTCCACCTGTTTATCTTGTGGATTAATTAACCATCCTAATTTTGTGCCATTATCTACATATTCTTTCATCTTCTCTTGTAATGTCTTTAAGTTATCACTAGGAGAACGCAATTCAATGACAAAATCAGGACATAAAGGTAAGAATTTTTGACGTTGTTTCGATGTTAAACTATTCCATTTTTCTAAGGGTATCCAAGACGCATCAGGGGATCTATCTGCATCATTTGGTAACTTAAAACCTGTGGATGAATCAAAAGTAATACCTAATTTATTTTGATTATTCCATGCGTAAAGTTGATAGTTTATTGCACTATTTCGATTACCTGTTTCTCCTCCAGTGGGTGACATAATTACCATATCTCCATTACTATTTCTTTCAAACCTTAAATCCCGATTATCTTGACAAAGTTGATAAAATTGATCATCTGTCAGTTTCAAAGAATCACATTTTATTTCTAGAAAATTAATCATAATTTTTACCTCAACAATCAAAATATAACTTAATTTTACCAAATTAATTCTAAATTCAGCACAAAATCAGGTAAAAAATCTTCCCCTGATAATGTCTGAGGATTATCTAATATTTCTACTTCTTTTCTTTGTCTATAAATTTCTACTCGTTTATCTTGTGGATTAATTAACCATCCCAATTTAGTTCCATTATCTAGATATTCTTTCATCTTATCTTGTAATGTCTTTAAGTTATCACTAGGAGAACGCAATTCAATGACAAAATCAGGACATAAAGGTAAGAATTTTTGACGTTGTTTCGATGTTAAACTATTCCATTTTTTTAAGGGTATCCAAGACGCATCAGGGGATCTATCTGCACCGTTTGGCAACTTAAAACCTGTGGATGAATCAAAAGCAATCCCTAATTTATTTTGACGACTCCATGATTGAAGTTGATACGCAATTTCAATATTACGATTACCTGTTTCTCCTCCTGTTGGTGGCATAATTACCATATCTCCATTGCTATTTCTTTCAAATCTTAAATCACGATTATCTTGACAAAGTTGATAAAATTGTTCATCTGTCAGTTTAAAGGATTCAAACTTTATTTCTAGAGGATTAATCATAATTTATTTACCTCAATAATACAATTATCATTTAACATTACCAAATTAATTCTAAATCTAATATAAAATCAGGTAAGATATCTTCTCCTGATAATGTCTTGGGGTTATCTAATATTTCTACTTCTTTTCCTTGTCGATAAATTTCCACTTGTTGCGCTTTTCGATTAATTAACCATCCCAATCTTGTCCCATTATCTAGATACTCTTTCATCTTGTCTTGTAGGGGTTTTAAGTTATCACTAGGAGAACGCAATTCAATGACAAAATCAGGACATAAAGGCAAGAATTTTCGGCGTTCTTCTGCTGTTAAATTGTTCCATTTTTCTAAGGGTATCCAAGACGCATCAGGGGATCTATCTGCACCATTGGGAAGCGTAAAACCCCCAGAAGAATCAAAAGCAATTCCTGTTTTATTTTTATCTGTCCAGATTCCTAATTGTTGTATTATTTTTAGGTTTCTGTTGCTTGTTTCTCCTCCCGTTGGTGGCATAATTACCATGTCTCCATTGCTATTTCTTTCAAATCTTAAATCACGATTATCTTGACAGAGTTGATAGAATTGGTCATCTGTCAATTGAAAGGACTCAAACTTTATTTCTAAAGGATTAACCATCTTTCTTATTTCTCCTTATCATATTATGGACAATAAGTTTTAACTGATCTTGAAACAGGAAGATATTAGTATAATTCTGATTTTAGTATTGAGATTTTTCTCCTGCTAAAATTGTTCTACTGTCAATCCTCTAATTCCTCAACGACATACTGTTCGAGATCAGCGATCGCCTTCAAGGAAGCCATCGTCTTCGCCTCTTTCTTGGATGAAGCCAAAGCTTCAGTTTCCAGGAGAAGATGCTCGAACCAGGCAACCTGACAACAACATCGCCATCTATCTCCCACTTTATTGTAAAAGTAGGCCGGTTTCTTCAGTTTTAGCCTCTGTAAGTGATCATGAAGATAACCGATAGGAGAATCTCTCGCTTCTTCTGGGACTCCTGATAAGTCTAATTCTTCGACTAATTCTTCTGGAAAAGATTGATCGAAACTCTCAGTTTCAGCCACGTCTTGCAAGGGACTTTCATCGATCAAGCGAGGCGGTACAAGACTCTGTTCAAAGACTCCCTGTAACAATAAGCAATTAGCCTGATGTTTTGCTGCTTGTTTACTCGTGGCGATCGCAGGAAAGCTGGTGGTTTCACCTTCAAAGACAGACCAAAAAGCAAATTTTCCTGATGCCGTTGTTTTTTCGAGGTATTCCAAGGTTGTCTGGTTAATGGCACTGGCTATCTGTAAAGTCTGAGTAGCATGGGCGGGTTGTTCTTCCACATAGCCTAACAACTTCTCTTTAATCAAGGCTTTATTCTCAGGATCTTGATACTCACCAAATACCAAGTAATAGAGATCAGCGGGTTTGAGTTCCCTGGCTTCTAATCTGGCGATCGCCTCTGGCACCATTTGATCTAACTTAGAAATCTTGAGGCTATCTTTGAGAATCTTAGAAAAATCCTTGTCAGAAAGCCCTTGAAGCTTACCTCGTTTTTGCAGAAGATTCACCGTCTGACTGAGACGTTTTTCACGGTAATGCTCATCGCGCTTTTCCTTGACTTCTTGTCGCTTTTCATTGATGTATTCAGCGATGCCCTCTAAGTCTTCGACGGTGTAAGGGGACTCGACGTTATCGATGAAAACGGCTTTGAGAATACGGTGGTTAATGTAGTCAGCTATACGGCGAATCGGTGAAGTAAAGTGAGTGTAAGCTGGCAGGGATAGGGCAAAGTGACCAATGACGGCGGGGGAATAAGTAGCCGGATTTAACCAACTTTGAAGCTTCTGTCGTATTAGTTCCGGCAAGCCCAGTGTAGTCAGGGTTTCGATTAACTCCTTGCTTTTCGGTGCCACAGCCGAAGCTGTATGATTGCGATAAAGCAGAGGTAGTCGATGCTGTTCCGCTAAGTTAGCCACTGCTGTATTGGCTAAGATCATGAATTCTTGGATGATCTGCTGAGAATGGTACCTTAATGTTTCAACGAGTCGTCCTTCTTCGTCTAAGGTGACACCCCCGACGGTAGTTTGACCAATCGCGCCTAAACTTTGGCGTTTCCAGGCTAATTTTTGGGCCCAGATTTCGCAGTAACGCAACACTTGGAAAAACGGCCGGGAGGGGTCATTGAGAGTCGCATCGGCTGAGGGGTAGGAAAACTTCTTAAGGCTGGTAAAATGGGTTAATAATAATTGTGTTTTCTTAATATTGGCTGATTCATCCAAAGTTACCCGAATGGTCACAGTTAACCGTAGTTGGTCTTCGAGTAAAGATAATTTATCCTCGGACAATTCATGGGGAAACATTGGCTCTGTCCTTGATGCCATATAGCGAGTAGCCACCAGGGACATTGCTTGTTCTTCTAAGTTTGAACCGATTGGAACCCATGCCGTCACGTCCGAGATATGCACATCGATCACGACCCCTGATGACTTCGGTTGTATCCAGATCGCATCATCGAGGTCTTTCGAGGTTTCCCCATCAATGGTAAACCCTAAGACCGCTTCTCTGTTTGATACTGAGATGGGTTCCTCAAGTAATTCTTGGATTTCACTGCGGATGATCGGTGATGATTTCGCCACGTTTTCTGAGTATAATCACTTTTTAATCTAATTTGCTAATATTTAAGGTTAACATATTATTGCCAAAAGTCTATCTCTAACTGAATTTTTACCTTTAAGCCAATAAATACCAATATCATTAGCTAAACCTTAGACACTTTTTTTACTATTTTAGGTGTCTTTCATTTGACCACTTAATTAAACTCATCCAATGTTGAAAACGAGCAGCAATTTCTGAATAAGGAATTAAGGTTTGAGAAACTTCTGTTGCAGCAGTAGGTTTAATTAAATTTGGAAATTTTTTATTCAGTTTACTTCTGATGAGCATCACAGTATTAAACAAGAATGAAACCCATTGAGATCGGGGAGCAAGATCAGCATTCATATCCGTAATAGCATGACCTTCTTTTACTTGTTTTTCTGAATATTTAGGTAAGACAAGACTCAAATTATTATTTTCTTCTACTAATAATTTATACAAGGCGATCGCATCATTAAAAGCAGCTTGACATCCTTGTCCTAAACGAGACGACATTCCATGGGCAGCATCCCCAATTAAAGCAACTTTACCTTCAAGATCATGATAACGATTACATTTGGTTTGGACAACCGTAGAAGGATATTTATTAAGCAATTTTTGTGCTTGATCATTCGTAAGTTCTAACCCTGGCAACAATGTTTCTTTGATTTTTTTCTGCATTTCCTCAACAGTGTTAATATTAAAAGGATTTCTGTTTAATATTTCTGGATTTTGATCCCAAAACATTAACAAACATATCTGATTATTGACTTCGGGAAGCGCGGCCCCTACAATACGATCGCTTGGGGTAAATTCTCGAAATCCATAACTGGTTTCTGTTTCCATAAAATCGGGTTTAGGAATATGTATCACTTTCCAATGAGTCTTAAAATAAGATTGCTCAAAATCAAATCCAGGTTGAGACATTAACGCTTTTCTAACCGGAGAATGAACCCCATCTGCACCCACTAATAAATCATAAGATTGTTCAAAAAAATCACTATTTTTATCCTCTAATTTAATGATATGAGATCTTAAGTTGACATCTAAACAAGTTACATTAAATTGAATGTCTATATTAGGATTAGATTTTTTTTCTAATTCCTCTAATAACACGCTACATAAATCATTTCGATTAATTAAAAGATTACACATATCAGCATCTTGATAGCGTTCAAAAACCTTCCATTCTCCTTTTTTTTGAGAATAAAATCCAGATTTACGCACAGGTATTCCTTTATTTTTAATCGCGGGCCAAAGTCCATCAATTGTTTTTAATACTGTTTGTCCCCGTTTCCCAATTCCAATCACAAATGCTCGTTTATTTTCATCAATTTGTCTAGGATCACTTCTTTTATCATAAATTAAAATTTGATAATCATTGGGATGAGATAATAAATAATGTGCGAGTAAAAGGCCTGCTGGCCCCGCACCAAGAATCACGATTTTCATTGTCGTCTCTACCGTTCAATCTTTTTAGCTGTCTTTCCTAGTTTATTATAAAACTTTGTGGCAATAATAGATAACCGATCTTTAATTTGTTATGATGATTAGATGTGTCTTTAAATTAACCTTTCTTTACAATATAAGGAGGCTTGAGTGAAAAAACTTCCCTGGTATCCCCTAACTCTTTTTTCCATTTCCCTACTGTCAACCTTAATCATTTATTTATTAATCAGTAACTCACCTCAAAGCGAAGGGCAAAATATAACCTTTTCTCCTCAAATTTTACCCGTTGAAGCATCTGATGCTATCCCACAGGGAAAGGAAATTATTCTTAATGGTAAAAAGTATAATATTCCTTGGACTCAATGGCAACAAGGAGATAAAATACGCACGGGAATTAGTGATATTGGGGCCATGAATTTGCTAGGGTTAGAACTCCTTAGCACTAATGATCCTAATTTACAACCGATTCGTTGGTTTGGCACAGATTCTGGTCAACCTTTACCGATTTTAGCACGATTTATCGCTCCCTATCGCTACTTAGATGTAACGGAATTAATTCAGTTAGCGGGAGGAAACTTACAAGTTATCAATAATAGTTTAAAATTGAATTTTCCCTTAGCACAAATTAGCAATATTCGTCAAGGAAATCAACCTTGGGGTAAACGAATTGTTCTGGATGTTGATAGGCCAACAGTTTGGCAAGTTAGTCAAGCAAAAGGTCAAGGAGTTGTTATGATTTCGGGGAAAACATCTACCGCTTCAACTAATGATTATAATTCCACAAATTTAACCCCCAACTCCCTTAATAATACAGATGAAGATGACTTAGGAAGTCCTGTTTCTCAACCCTCAGAGTCTAATTTATTTTCCTTGGAAAACACGGAAAATTTAACGAAAATTAATGTTAATTTACCAACTGCTTATGGGTTAAATGTCTTTAGTTTATCCAATCCTAATCGTATTGTAATTGATGTCCGTTCTGATGCTATTGTTCCCAAAGAAATTGTCTGGACTCCAGGGATTATTTGGCGACAACAATTTGTCAAAATAAAAAGAGGATTAAATGAGGATATTTTTCCGGTAAATTGGTTGGAAATTGCCCAGCGATCGCCCCATATTTCCCTCAAACCAATTATCAGTAATCCTAACAGTCAAACAGGGACGGCTCCTTTAGTTACGACTGCCCAAAATTGGCAAGCTTCTGCTGCTATTAATGGGGGATTTTTTAACAGAAATAATCAGTTACCATTAGGGGCAATTCGTCAAGATAATAAGTGGTTATCGAGTCCCATTTTAGGACGAGGTGCTATTGCTTGGAATGAGCGCGGACAAGTTAATATGAACCGTTTAAGTTTTCGAGAAAATCTCATTACATCTGCTAGACAAACCCTTCCTATACTATTTTTAAATAGTGGTTATGTTCAATCAGGAATTGCTCGTTATACCCCTGAATGGGGAGAAAATTATACAACTTTAAGCGATAATGAAACAATTGTTTTTGTACAAAATAATCAAATAATTGAGCAAAAAAAAGCAGTCAAAGCAGGTAATAATACTTTTCCTATTCCTACAAATGGATATCTATTAATTATTCGTAAAAATGCGGTTTCTCCCTCCTCATTATCTGTAGGAATGACTGTTAAAATAGAAAGTAATACTATCCCTACTGAGTTTAATCAATTTTCCCATATTGTAGGGGCAGGGCCATTATTAATTAATAACCGTCGTATTGTAGTTAATGCTGAAGCTGAAAACTTTAGTAAAGGGTTTCAACAACAAAAAGCGTCCCGTAGTGCTATTGGGGTCACAAATAGAGGTACAATCATGTTAGTGGCGGTTCATACCCGTGTCGGGGGAAGCGGTGCGAGTTTAGATGAAATGGCTCAAATTATGCAACAATTAGGGGCAGTTGATGCCTTAAATTTAGATGGAGGAAGTTCCACATCTTTAGCGTTAGGAGGTCAATTAATTGATCGTTCTCCTGTCACTGCTGCAAGAGTTCATAATGGTATTGGAGTATTTGTTAATCCGTAAAAATCATTAATTAATATGAATAATTTACCGTATCAACAAGAAAAAGTTATCCAAAGAACTCAATTAATTTTGAGTAGTTTTGAGCATTGGTTGGGTCATTCTTTATGGAAAGAAAAAGGTTTACCAGAGATACAAGGTTCATCCGAAGAAATTGCTCAACAATTATTTGGAGTTCCTTTTGCTGTAGCTTCTCATGGAATAGAAACTGATCCTATTTTTAATTATGGTAATCAAAAAGCTCTAGATATTTGGGAATTAACTTGGGAAGAATTTATCAAAATTCCCTCCAGAAAAACCGCCGAATTAGTGGAACAAACAGAACGCGATCGCTTGCTTGCTGAAACTACAAAAAAAGGATTTTCTTACTTTTCAGGCATTCGCATTACTAGCACAGGAAAACGCTTTAAAATAAACAATGGCATTGTTTGGAATGTCATTGATGAACAACAAATCAATCAAGGACAGGCAGCCGTTTATTCAGACTTTTATTTTTTGTAGCATTACATTACTCTATTAAACCTTTCAGGATAACAAAATAAGAGCGGGCTATGCTGAATAAACGCACAACCCGCTATTAAGAAAAAAGATCATTATGGTCTAATTTTATCCTTGAGGCTTAGCAGGGGGTTGCGACTGAGCAACCTGCATCGCACGCATCAAATTATCCAAAGCATACTCTAAATGAACACCAGCATCTACAGCAACCCATCCCTGTTCCGTGAGATGTCGCCATTCAAAGTGTAAATGGGGCCCAGTTGAGTATCCCGTACTGCCAACTCGTCCAACCACCGTGCCTTGTTCCACCCATTCTCCAGGCTGAACATAGATTTCTGATAAGTGGGCATAAAGAGACTCTTGCGTGCCTTCTAGATGCCGTAGCGTCACCGCTAACCCATAACCTCCTAACCAGTCAGCATTAAGCACTTCTCCCGCATAGACGGCTAAAACTGGGGTGCCAAGAGGTGCGCCAATATCAGTCCCGTTGTGCATTCTCCCTGTACCAGCAATGGGATGAGTCCGCCAACCAAAAGCCGACGTAATACTCGCCACCACAGGTAAGGGGAAAATTAAGTCTGTACGACCTTGGGACGTTCCTGTAGGAGCAGCATACATTGAAGCCGCCCGATTATAACGAGGAATCGGCTCTAGGGCAATAGAAAGCCCTTGTCGGCCAATGGGTTGTAAACTCACCACCTGCTCTTGGGAAACAGGACGACTTTTAACCCGAAGGGGTTGCACTTGGGGAGGCGCAGAACCAAGCCCCTGAGCAACTGCAACCGTAATAGGGATAGTTTGTTGACGATTGGCTAAGGTTACACGACGAGGTGCTATAGGTTGGGCGATAGTAGGAGTAGGTTGGGTTCTCGCCACTGCGCCACAACTCCCCCGTAATAACTGACCGTTTTGGGCAACGGTTTGACATCCTGTAGAACGTTCCGTCAGCACTACTGCACCGGGAGATGTTACCCGTTGACCCGATGATCTGCCGTAGGAAGTGGTATCAATGTAACTATTCTGACCCTGAGTGGTGACAGATGGGGCGAACTGAATAGCTTTAGGCTGAGAAATAATGGGATTAATCGGCGAGGAATTATCACTCTTAGACGTTGCTGGATCTAAGATTTTAGGGGCAGAAAGTCTAGCTTTGGGAGCAGTTGTTTCTTGACGAGGGGCAATAGAAGGTTTAGGCGCAAATTTTGGTTCTTCCGGCTTAAATTGGGTTCTTTGTAGGGTGGGCTTAGTTTGAGCCGCACTACTTGGAGCAACATAGGGTGAGGATTTGGGAACCTTGACAGGACTGGGGGAAAGGGGTTCCGGTTTCGTTACAGGGGCAGAACTCTCAGGAATTACTAAGGTATCAGTTGAGGCGATCGCCTGTGTCCACCCCAACCCACTGCTGATAATACTGAGTCCTCCCAGAAGACTCATTCCTTGTTTTAGCCAAGCAGATCGCTTGGGACTATTTCTCTCACTTGATCCGAGGGAAAATTGTTGATTCATTTCCGTCTCACTTCTCACAATTCACGACTTATTAAGGCATGATAACGAATTCTGGAACAAATCACTGACCTAATTCATAATGGTTAGGTTAAGGAAGTGATAGAAATCACGGGAATTGGAGAGGAATTATGACACGATAGCAATAATCGTGAATCCCTAAAAGTACAGTATCGTGTCCATGACCCATACCAACTTAGACCCCACATCAGTAGCGATCGAGCCTGCGCCCCTTTGTTTTACTAATTTTGCTACTTCTGAACAAGCTACTTTATTTGAAAATCTAAAGAAGGATCAATTTAGTGGTCAACTCCACTTCCAAGATAGTCAGGGTAGAAAATCTATAATTTATTTATATTTGGGACGAATTATTTATCAATGGACAATTGACAATTGACAATTGACAATTGGTTAATTTGGTTTAAAACCTCCTCTTTTAAGGGGAGAAATTAAAAAATTTTTCCTTATTTTCAATCCTCTACCTTTTAGGTAGAGGTAATTGTCAATTGTCAATTGTTCATTGTCAATTGTTGAAGCCACAGGGGGAGTCCATGCCGTCAGACGTTGGCGAAGAACAGTTGTTCAATATTGTCCCAAAATAGCTGCGATCGGCTTTAAGGCGATCGCTATTCAACAAGATATTGCTGCGGCCCTGGGTAATAATCATCCCGTTAGTTATTCAGATGGGATTTGTGGAATTAGTTGAGATTAACGATTTTCCTCAACCCTTAGTCTTGTCTCAACCCACTTCCTCAATCATGCCTCAACAGGAATTAATTCCCTGTGGAACCATGATTCCTTAAAAAATTGGGTTATTGATTAAATGCCGTAAATATGCTATGCTTTTCTGCGTCAGTACAAGAATTAAAAACCTACTCCACACACTGGGAGTAAGTTTTAACTCATCTGCGTTTATGAATACAGACACTTTTTTCCAACTGTTGCAGCAAAGTTTCCGCATCGGAGTGGGAGCGACTGCTTCCCTGTTAGAAACCCTTCAAGATCCTCACAAGCGATCAGAAACCCTCTCAATTCTACAAACTCAGATGTCCGAAAAAACTCAAGAATGGGCGGAAAAAGGCGAAATAACCGAACAAGAAGCCCGTCGCTTAGTTGATCAATGGTTGAATCAATCAAATCGCCCTTCCAACCCTAACCAATCTTCAAGCTCTTCTACCGAAACCCCAGGCAATATTGACTCAGAAATTCAACAATTGACAGAACAAGTGATTGCGTTACGGCAGGAACTTGAAGAATTACGGGAAAAATAGTCTAAACTCCATGTAATGATTGATTTCTAGTCATTGTCCCAATCCTCTGAGCCGATCAGATCTCCAATGCGATCGCGCAATAAGTATTCAAATCTTTCTAGTTCACTTTCTACGCAAACCCATTCCCTCGCAGGAATATAGTCGCATAAGATATAAATGGGCTGTTGGCGACTGATTGCGCCACGATCAACTAGCTGGCGTGCTTCTTCTTGTAGAATATCAATGGAATAGTGGGGACGATGGGGAGCGGGAAGTGTGTGAGTATTCATCAGAACAGTACCAAACCAGTGAACATTAAGTCCTTATATACTTAGAATAATCCAATTTTGCTGCTAGATATGTCAAGATTTTTCGTATTACCTATTACATTTTCTACGGACTTTTGTCACAATTTTAATATTTTTCTGCTTTTCTTAATAATCTAGCTAAATTATTGAGTAAAAACCCTTAAAGTTTTTGGTCAAATTACATTTTTTTCAACCTGTTATGAGGAAAACTCAAGAGAGGAGTCGTCATTTGATGATTGAAGTTTGTCGCTCACCCATCAATAACAAATTGTCATAAAATCAACACAACTTAAATCCTAGCCGGGGTGACTAGGACTCAACTCGCTTTTTCAAAGTTTATCTGTGACAATTGTTTTAGTGGCTTATGTAACAATCAAACTGGTGTAGGAAATGACGATTTTTTGCTAAGATTTTAGAGATTAGTCACTAGCCCAATTCTCACAAGCGATCAGATCTCCAATCTGATCCCGTAGTAAATATTCACATCTTTCTAATTCACTTTCCACACAAACCCACTCGCGGGGCGGGATAAACTCACATAATACATAAAGGGGTTGCTGACGACTAACTGTTCCAGTTTCCACTAACTGACGAACTTCGTCTTTGATCATGGTGATAGTGTAATTGGTTGAAGCAGGAGAGGGTTTAAGAGTAGTAAGGCTCATAGAAATTTTCCAAGTGACTAAGGAGGCTTAATGTTTACTATAAACCAATTTCCTTAAATAATAAACTCCAATCTTGCTGTAACAACGAATACATTTTGGTTTTTATCTGATGAAGCCTTGCTGTATCAAGCTTTGCGGAATGTTAAAAAATGTTACGAAAGTCAGGAATGGGTAACTTGGACAATTAGAAGGGAGAAGTAGGAGAGGGAAAGGTGAGGGCGATCGCCAAGATCCCGATAGATTTTTTCTTCAGGTTGAGTTGCCCGTTCAACAATCCAAGCTTTGTCTAATAGATTCAGCCGTTGTAAGATTGTCCATACCCTATTGTAGACCGAACTTACCTTTAATAAGACCACTACATCTGCCCAGGTTAAAACTTCTTCTAACTCAGCCACCGTATAGAGGGCAGGAAGGATAGCCAGACGTTGAGAACGAAGGGTGAGAGGTATTCCTAAAACAGCAGCGACTGCCATAGGAGAACAGACCCCAGGCACAGTTTTAATGATTACTTGAGGATAAGCCTGAAGGAGAGCTTGAGCAAGGTAAGTAAAGGTACTATAAAAGCTGACATCCCCTTCACAAGCAAAGGCCACATCAAGACCTTGCTCAAGATAGGCCCAGACATCAATAGCTGCCTGTTGCCAAGCCTGTTGTAACTTTGCCTCATCTTGGACATAGGGAAAGGTTAGGGGGAGTTTTTGTTGTTGGGGACTCAGCCAAGGGGAGATAATTTGTTCAGCTAAGCCCTGTTGATGATTGATACCAGCCGGAAACGCAATCACCGATACTTGTTGTAATAACCGTAGTCCTTTGACTGTAATCAGTTCAGGATCTCCCGTTCCCACACTGATTCCATACAAAACACCAATATATTTGCTCATATTACGATCAATATTAAGGTATGTTGAGAAATATTTAAACTTTGTATTCTTTTAGTGCAGGACTTCGAGAGACATGATAACGTCTATGGTGGTGGATTAAACAGGCTGCACTCAAGCCAGGAGGATATTTTTGATGATGGAAACCGCTAACGTCGATCACTCCCTTACCCAAGAAAACATTCGGGACTATGTTGCTCAGCTTCAACTACACATGGCACTACAAGCTAAAAATTTAGTTCCTACCCTAACCCAAAGTAATGATCCTCGACAGCAATTACTCCACGAAACTCAAGCAACTGTCGAAAAGCTGGTTTCTCGTCAACGTCTTTAAGATTAATTATTGGTTGGAAAAAGGGTTAGGTAACTTGATTTGCCTAACCTTGATCATGGATAAAAATATCGATAAGTTTATGAAGAAGTTAATCGGTTAAGGATTTCAATAATTTGAGCTTGTTGTTGACTAATTTGCTCTTGCATCTCTGTTTGCTTCTCTGACAATGTAGCTAATTGATGATAATAATCAGCTTGTACTTCATAAAAGCTAGACTGTGCAGCAGCAATTCTTCCCATGTATTGATATAATTGACTACGATCTTTTTCCCATTGTTGATAGGCTTTTTTTCTTTCTGCTTTATCTTCTGCTATGGTAGCTGTTAAAGCTTCAATGGTTTTAGCATTAGACGCAATTAACTTTTTAAGTTCTTCATCTGACATTTTGCGATTCCTTCAATTTCAACTGATGGAGATTTTTAGGAGATTTTTTTTAGTCAATTAATTATCAAGTTTAATTGTAACTTATTTTTGATTTTAAAGATGACAAAAATAAAGATTAATTGATATGATGCCAATTAACTTGGTAAGGTTGGTCAGACCATGAATAATACTATACTCGAAAAAGTTCGGATCATATTAGTAGAACCAGCGGGCCCCTTAAATGTGGGGTCAGTAGCGCGAGTAATGAAGAACATGGGATTAAATCAATTAATATTAGTAAATCCCCATTGCGATCGCTTTAGTGAAGAAGCAAGACGCATGGCCGTTCATGGCCTTGATGTATTAGAACAAGCAACAGAAGTGAACAGTTTACCCGAAGCTTTACAAGGATGTCAGCGCATTATTGCCACCACAGGGCGATCGCGTTCCCTCTCCACCACCTTTGAAACGCCGCGTCAAGCTTTACCCTGGTTATTAATAGAAACCCTGACAACTGCTTTAATATTTGGGCCTGAAGATCGGGGTTTAAATAACGATGAACTCAATTATGCTCAGCGTTTCGTCTCCATTCCCGCCAACCCTGACTATCCTTCCTTAAATCTAGCGCAAGCGGTTGCTGTCTGTACCTATGAACTTTACCAAGCAGCACAAACTCAAACAGAAACCCCCTTATCATCAATTGATGAATCTGCCTCTTTTGAAGTATTAGAAGGCTATTATCAACATCTTACGGCAGTTTTGCTAAAAATTGGTTATCTTCATCCCCATACGGCTAATGCCCGTCTGGAAAAATTCCGTAGACTCTATCGTAAAGCCAACCTGACAACAGAAGAAGTGGCCATGTTGCGGGGAATTTTGAGACAAGTTGATTGGGTTTGGCAACATTTACCCCCAGTTGAGAGTCAGCAAAGCAAGCAACCCTAAATTCTGGTTGAATTACGAACCAGCTAGAAAATTTTGAGGTAGCTAGTTACGCACTCATCAATCACATACTTATCAAGAAGATCCAAACAATAATGATCATGCTTTTATCGCCTCCTCATGCTCTAAAAATTTATTCTCAAGATAGATTGCAACTCCTTTGCTAAGAAGCACAAGATTTACAGTACATTAAATAATCATTCGAGCATTACCACACAGTAATTTGTATCATAAGGAACATTAATTATGCCCCGTCGAACTGCTGATTCTTCTAAAACCAAGCTATCATCTCGCCGTGCTGTTAATAGCAATAAAAGTGGTCAAAAAGTAACCGTTGTATCAGGAGTAAGACGTTCCCCTGGGGCCAATAATACACAAGAATCATCGATTAGAAAGTCCCGTCAAGGGGAGAAAAGACGTTCCCCCAATCTGTTAACTTCCTTATTATTGTACGTGCTTCGTATTGGGATTGCAGGGGTTGGTATTGGTGCGATCGCAGGAACTACCTTAACTGTTTTTAATCCCACAGGTATTTTAGCTGCTTATTTTAAGACTGCTCAAGTTGCGCCTCCTCCTCCTCCTGAAGAAACTCCATCAACTCCCGAAATAAAACCGATTCAAGAGACAACTATTCCTGTCAGTCAAGAGTTAATGGATCTCAAAACCAAGTTACAAACTATTGCGACAAAATATCCTAAAATTAAGCCGCAAGCTTGGTTTATCGACTTAGATAATGGGGCCTATGTCAGCTTAGATGGATCGACTCCCATTCCTGCGGCCAGTACCATTAAAGTTCCGGTTTTAGTGGCTTTTTTTGAAGAAGTGGATAAGGGAAATATTCATCTCGATCAAATGCTGACGATGGATAAATCTATCATAACCAGTGGTTCCGGTGATATGCAGTATATGCAGGTCGGGAAAAAATTCACCGCCTTAGAAGTGGCAACTAAAATGATTATTATTAGTGATAATACGGCCACTGATATGTTAATTAGACAAATTGGCGGTAAAGAAGTTCTCAATCAACGGTTTAAAGAATGGGGATTAACTCATACAGTTATTAATAATCCTTTACCTGATTTAGAAGGAACTAATACCACCAGTTCAGAAGATTTAGCCAAACTTTTAGCAAGAGTTGAACGGGGAGATTTGATCAGTGCGAGATCCCGCGATCGCCTCTTAGGTATTATGGAACAAACAAAAACTAGAACTTTACTACCTCAAGGGTTAGAAAAAGATGCTAATATTGCCCATAAAACTGGTGATATTGGGATAATTTTAGGGGATGTTGGCATTATTGATATTCCCACAGGTAAACGTTATATTGGGGCAGTATTTGCCCAACGCGCTTATAATGATCCAGCAGGTCGTTCTTTGATTCAAGAATTTTCTCGAACGGTTTATCAACACTTTAAATATTATCAACCTCGTCCCGTTCCTAAACAAGTAGAAAATAAGCCTCAACCTCAACCTGAATCAAATCATTCTAATCAACCTGAAAATAAACCTCAACCTCAACCTGAATCAAATAATTCTAATCAACCTGAAAATAAGCCTCAACCTCAAGAAAAACCGAGTAATCCTAATCAGTCAGGGATATAAAAAAGTCGGGGCAATTCATAAATTGCCCCGACAAAACATTCTCAAAATGCCGCCTCAATATAATCTAATAAGGTTAATTGATAACTTTGCCATTGAATAGATTCGCCAATTTTAATGGTAAGGTTTTCTAAGATTAAAGATGTTTTTTTACAAGGTTTATAATGAACTAAAGCCACATCAAACCGACAGGGAACATCAGCAAACTGGGGATATTCTCCTAAAAAATAATCGGCTGTTTGCCTAATTTTAGCTTGTTTTTGTGAGGTAATTGCGAAGACTCCCCCATGATCCCAATTACGACTTTGACGGGTTTTGACTTCGACAAAAGCCACCAGAGAAGGGTTATAATGTTGAGCAATGAGGTCAATTTCTCCCCAAGGCGATCGCCAACGCTGTTGTAAGATTTGCCAACCTTGGGCCAGTAACCATTGGGCGACAAATTCTTCTCCTAGTTGACCAATTGATGTCATAAAATTGGTGTAAAGTAGATTAAGAGACTATTATTGAGAGAAGGTTAATCGAAGATTATGATGATTCCTAGAACTTTTTATTATAAACGATTATTCCTAATAATTACTTGTTTATTGATTTCTTTCCTATTGTTAGCAGATATTGAACCTGCTTGGGCAGTGAATTATAGTCAACAGAATTTAGTAGAAAGAGATTTTTCCGGTCAAGATTTACGGGATGCTATCTTTGATCATGCTAACTTAAGAGGAGCCAATTTTAGCCATGCCAATTTACAAGGAGTTCGCTTTTTTTCTGCTAATTTAGAATCAGCCAATTTTGAAGAAGCAGACTTAAGATTTGCTGATTTAGAGTCAGCGAGATTAATCAAAGTTAACTTTACTAATGCAATTTTAGAAGGTGCATTTGTCACTAATACACTGTTTGGTAGTTCAACAATTATTGACGGGGCAGATTTTACAGATGTTTTCTTACGTCCTGACACAGAACAGAAATTATGTACAATTGCGAAAGGAACTAATCCAATGACAGGGAGAAATACAAAAGATACGCTTTTTTGCCCTTAATTGTCTAGAAATTATTTAACCAAAATCCCTATTAACATTGTTCGTTAATGAATAATGAATAATTGATAATTATTCATTGATAATAAGCACGATACCAAGTGACAAATTTTTCTAGTCCAATTTCAAGGGGTGTATTTGGCTGAAAACCCACATCTTGAATCAAATCAGCCACATCAGCATAGGTAATAGGGACATCTCCTGGTTGCATTGGCAAGTAATTTTTGATAGCTTTTTTGCCTAAACAATTTTCTAAAATTTCGATAAATTTTCCCAATTCCACTGGCTGATTATTACCAATATTATAAATTTTGTAAGGAACTGATGAATCTTGAGGATGAGGAATTTTATCCATAACTCTAATAACTCCTTCAACAATATCATCAATATAAGTAAAATCTCTTTTCATTTTACCATAATTAAAAACCTTAATCGGTTCTTCTGCTAAAATCGCTTTTGCGAACAAAAAATATGCCATATCAGGCCGTCCCCAAGGGCCATAAACGGTAAAAAATCGTAACCCAGTGGTAGGTAATTGATATAAATGGCTATAAGTATAAGCCATCAATTCATTGGCTTTTTTAGTAGCAGCATATAAACTAATAGGATGATCTACATTATCTTGTGTTGAAAAAGGAATTTTCTTATTAGTGCCATAAACTGAACTAGAAGAAGCAAATACTAAGTGTTCGACGTTGCTGTGACGACATCCTTCAAGAATATTAACAAAACCCACTAAATTACTATCAACATAAGCATTCGGATTTTCTAAGGAATAGCGAACACCAGCTTGAGCCGCTAGATGAACAACGCGATCAAATTTATACTTAGTAAATAACTGAGCAATGTCTTCTCGATTAGACAAATTAAGTTCATAAAAACTAAAATTATCATGGTTTCTCAACTGTTTTAACCGAGCTTGTTTAAGAGAAACATCATAATAAGAATTAAGATTATCAAGACCAATCACTTTACAGTCTCTAACTAAAAGTTGTTGGCTTAAATGAAATCCGACAAATCCTGCTGCACCAGTTACTAAAATAATTGTCATTGCTGTCTTCTTTACTTAATTATTAACTATTTGAGTGCTTAAATATTCAATAAAGCCCGCCTTCGCGGGCTAATTTTGGTTAGTGTTGATTAATCAATCTCTTGACAATTCTTCACCAGGTTCTAAAATTCGTTGAAAAAGATAACCCGTTCCCCTCGCTGTGAGAATCAATTCAGGATTACTGGGATCATCTTCTAATTTAGCCCGTAAACGAGAGATATGGACATCTACTACCCTAGTATCCACATGACGTTCGGGGGTATATCCCCAGACTTCTTGTAAAATTTCCGAACGGGAAAAAGGTTCCCCCGAACGACTGACTAATAATTCTAATAAACTAAATTCCATCCCAGTCAGACGAATACGCTCATCTCCCTTGTAAACCTGACGCTTATTGGTATCAATTTTGATCGAACCAATGCCGATCACCCCAGAACTGGGAATTCCCGGTGCGCCATTTTTTTCTACCCGTCTTAAGACAGAGCGAATTCTCGCTTCTAATTCCTTGGGAGAGAAGGGTTTGACTACATAATCATCAGCCCCTAATTCTAATCCTGTAATGCGATCAGCCACGTCCCCCAAAGCGGTTAACATGATGATAGGAATATCCGATTCCTTCCGTAATTCTTGACAAACTCCATAGCCATCTAATTTAGGCATCATTACATCTAAAACCACTAAATCAGGGGTGGTATTGTGAAAGATCTCTAATGCTTCTTCTCCATCAGCGGCCGTGACAACATCATAGCCAATCATGGAAAGACGGGTTTCCAAAATCCGGCGAATGCTGGCTTCATCATCAACCACGAGAATTTTTTCTTTATGAATTTCCAATTGCTCCCACGCTCCCTCGTTAAGTAAAATCGCTAATCTTTAAGTTAAGTCGTGATCCATCGATCTTTGTAAGATCTAGAATATCCTTTTCTCGTTATCATTCAGCCTAAATTCTTGATTAACGACTCCAAACATAATACGGATTTAAGGTTCACTGCTGTTTTTCTACTCTGTATCATCGTCTTAGGATTGTTTTTCAAGATCCCCTGTTTTTTAAACTTTTTTAACCTTTCTTTTCAATTAACCATGGCTAAAACACGAACTGTCTATATTTGTAATGCCTGTGGGGCCGAATCTCTCCAATGGTTCGGTAAATGTGAGGCTTGTCAAGCTTATGGTACCTTAGAAGAGCAAATGTTGGCTCCTAGTAACCCGACTGGGGCGGCACGAGGAGGATGGCAGTCGAATAATCGTGGGGAAAATCGGGGGAATGTTGCGCCAAAACCTCGTATTTCTGTTCCTTTTAATGATATTAGAGAAGAGGAACAAGCGCGGTTTCCTTCAGGCTATGGGGAATTAGATCGGGTTTTAGGGGGCGGAGTTGTCCCCGGTTCTTTAGTGTTAATTGGCGGTGATCCTGGTATCGGAAAATCCACCTTATTATTACAAACCGCTAATCAATTGTCTCAAAGTTTACCACGTATTCTCTATGTTTCGGCCGAAGAATCAGGACAACAAATTAAGTTAAGAGCGTCTCGCTTGGGGGTAGCAGAAGCGAGTAGTGTCACTGAGGCGAAAGAAGCAGAAACTAATGGGAAAAATGGCAAAAGAAAAGCCACAAAAAAGACTCCACAAATAGACGGTGGGGCCAACCTTTTTATTTTACCAGAAACGGATTTAGAGGAGATTTTAAGAGAGTTAGAATCTTTACAGCCCCAAGTGGCTATTATTGATAGTATTCAAACATTATACTTTGCTGCTTTAACTTCTGCCCCTGGTTCCGTTGCTCAAGTAAGAGAATGTACTTCTGCTTTAATGCAAGTGGCAAAAAGAGATAATATTACTTTATTTATTGTCGGTCATGTGACTAAAGAAGGGGCGATCGCAGGGCCAAGAGTATTAGAACATTTGGTTGATACAGTATTATATTTTGAAGGCGATCGCTATGCTTCCCATCGTCTGTTAAGATCGGTTAAAAATCGTTTTGGCCCTACCCATGAAATCGGTATTTTTGAAATGGCAGAACATGGGTTAGTTGAAGTTGCTAACCCCTCGGAATTATTTTTGGGAAATCGGGATGAATTTGCTCCAGGAACTGCTACTGTTGTTGCTTGTGAAGGGACTCGTCCTTTAGTTGTTGAATTACAAGCTTTAGTCAGTCCTACGAGTTATTCCTCTCCCCGTCGTTCGACTACTGGTGTTGATTATAGTCGCTTACAACAAATTTTGGCAGTATTAGAAAAAAGGGTAGGAATTCCTTTATCAAAATTAGATGCTTATGTCGCTTCTGCGGGGGGTTTAGGAGTAGAAGAACCGGCCGCAGATTTGGGGGTTGCTATTGCTATTGTAGCGAGTTTTCGAGATAGAATTGTTGACCCTAGAACTGTATTAATTGGTGAGGTTGGTTTAGGGGGACAAGTGCGTTTAGTATCTCAAATGGAATTACGATTAAAAGAGGCTGCTAAGTTAGGATTTAAACGCGCAATTGTGCCAAAAGGACAGAGTTTTGCTGATGATATTGGCTTAGAAATTATTCCCGTTGCTAAGGTAATTGATGCCATTATTGCTGCTATTCCTCCTCAACAAAAGTTTGGGGAAGAAATGCCTGATTTTAGTCCAGAGGAAACCGATGATGAGAATTTTTAATTAGCTTAAAACATGAAGGAAAACAATGTTTTAAATTAGATGTAAAACAAACACCTCCTGCGCTTTATTATTATCAATAAACCAAACTAAACTTAATAAGTTAAATCCAGTTTGATAACATTCTCATCTTAAATCCTTGTGGAGATAAAGGCAATCCTAAATAAATAGGCAACCAATAAATAAAAGCTATAACAATCGATAATATTATGATAATTCCTAAACGACGATTCCAAACGAATTGACTATTTAAACATTGTTCAATTATCCAACCCAATGCTAACCAAGCAAACACATAAGAAGGCATATAATGATAAAAGAATGTACAGCGACTTACCTTAAGCCAAGGCAGTAAATTAGTTAAATAATTGATTATTATATAAACAAATAAATCACAATCATTCTGCTTGGATGATCTTAATATTGTTCTTAAAATCAAGAATAAAATGGTCAAAATAGCCCCAGTAGATAACCACAATAAAACCGGATTTGCCATAGCATGAACATCATGAATAATAGTCCCAGATTCAGTCTTTGTGCGTTCATAAAAATAAGCAACAGGTCGAACCATAACTAACCAAGTATACCATTTAGAACAATAGGGATGTACCGATGAATCAGCACCAATATTATGATGAAATTTCCAGATTTTTTGATGAACTTCCCACCAATCATATTGTGGATTCATTAATAGATGAGGTAGCCAAAGAATACTATAAATAAATAAAGGAATGATTAATAAATTAAAACCCAATAGAGATATTTTAAGAGATTTAATTCTTTCAAAAATACCCAAATCATTGATAATTACTTGATTTGATCTTAAATATTTGTTGAATATACTTTTAAAATAAACCAGAAAAATTATTAAATAAATCCCGAATAAAAAGCCTAAACCATTCCATTTAACCGCAGCAGCAGATCCAAAAAAGATACCACTAATGGTTAAATATAGATAATTGGTTCGATTGAGAAACAACAAGAAAAATAAATGTCCTAATAAACCAAAAGTTACTAAATAGATGTTATTCAAAGCATAACGAGATTCAACTAAAAATAAACCATCCATTGCCGCTAAAAAAGCCACAATTATTGTGTAACTACGACGGTGAGTTAATTGATAAGCGATCGCCCCAATTATTAAAGGAAAAAAAGACCCAATAAAAGCATTTATCCACCGATAACTAAGGGTTGATCTGAAAGAACCTGTTAAATTATTGGTAATATCAGGAGAAGCAGGAAAATGAGAACCTAGCCAAATTCCGATGGCAATAATATATTGACTGAGAGGAGGATGAGAATTGAAAAAATCTTTACCAATCAAATAATAATTAGCATATTTAGCATAATAAACTTCATCAAAAACGAAACTATTAAACTGTCCCAAACGCCAAAATCTCAAAATAAACGAAAATAGAAAGATTCCCCCCATGGCCAAAGGAAACCATCTCGAAAAAATCTGATTAAATTTGGAGCTATTCATAGTTAATAATTAAGAGAAATGTTATGAATCAGGAACATTTGGGCAACTCTAGGCGTTTAACACTCTTGTAAATATAAATTTTCCACAAATCTGTAGTAACGTTATATCCTGTAAAGGTGAGTGTGTTGTGAGGAAGTGAATTAATGGTTATCTCCCTATCTCCAAACGGCAGTAGTCGTCTGAACCGTCCCCATACGGAACTGAGTACAAATTTATTCGGTCAGTTAGCCCATCTACCGAATACCCCTTTATTTGGGACTGATGGCATTCGGGGTAAAGCAGGAGACTTATTAACGGCTCCCTTTGCGCTTCAATTGGGATTTTGGGCCGGACAAATTTTAAAATCAAATAATATCAAACTTGGCCCCATTATTATTGGGCAAGACTCCCGCAACTCCAGCGATATGTTAGCAATGGCGATCGCAGCGGGACTAACCTCAGCCGGGTTAGAAGTGTGGCAACTCGGCCTATGCCCTACGCCCTGTGTAGCCTATCTTACCCGCAAAACTGAGGCAATAGGCGGAATTATGATTTCTGCCAGTCATAACCCCCCAGAAGACAACGGAATCAAGTTTTTTAACGCAGATGGCACTAAATTATCTCAAACCCTCGCCCAACAAATTGAAGACGGGTTACGGGGCAATATTTTCCTCTCAGGAGACGAGATAGAGACTTGGGGCAAAACCTTACATCAACCAGCCTTTGTCGAGCATTATTGTCAATTCCTTCAGGAAAGTTTACCACAGTCCTTAAACTTGCAAGGAATGCGGGTGGTGCTAGATTTAGCTTGGGGTGCATCTGTTAAAGTTGCCCCCGCCATGTTTGAAGCATTAGGGGCCGAAGTAATCTGTTTACATGACAAAGCAGACGGCGATCGCATTAATGTTAATTGTGGCTCAACTCACCTAAATTTGTTACAACAGGCAGTAATTGACCATCAAGCTGATCTAGGATTTGCCTTTGATGGAGATGCCGATCGCGTCATAGCCGTTGATAATAGCGGAAAAGCCATTGATGGGGATTATATATTATACCTCTGGGGAAAATCCCTGCTAGAACGGGGAGAATTACCCGATAACCTGTTAATTGGGACTGTGATGGCCAATTTGGGGTTTGAACGAGCTTGGGAAGCTTTAGGGGGTAAATTCTTGCGGACTGCTGTTGGCGATCGCCATGTTCAAGCCCAAATGTGGGAAACTGGGGCCATGCTTGGAGGTGAACAGTCAGGACACATCATCTGTCATCATTATGGGGTGTCAGGAGATGGAGTACAAACAGCATTACACCTAGCGGCCTTAGTGCGTCAGTCAGGGGTATGCTTAGCTGAGTTAGTTCAAGACAGTTTTCAAACCTATCCCCAAATTTTACGCAATGTGCGGGTTGAAGATCGAGAACTTCGCCGTTATTGGCAAGAATGCGAACCCCTACAACAAGCGATCGCCCAAGCAGAAAAAGCCATGGGAAACACAGGCCGGGTATTAGTGCGGGCCTCTGGTACCGAACCCCTAATTCGTGTCATGGTTGAATCAGAACGGGCAGAGGATGCCAGTTACTGGGTAGAATATTTAGTCGCTAAGGTTGAAGAATATTTGGGATAATAAGAGCAAGATAAGCCATAAATTTCGAGGGGCGGGTTTTTGACAATGGTTTATCAATAGCTTAAATAAACCTGCCCTGTACCATCAATGGATCAAGACATTTTGTTGAAAACAAAACAAATCGACCCTTTTGCCCCTAAGCTATTCTAGGATGAGTCCTTCTGTAAACCTAATGTCCGATTCTAGTTCTCCAGTTGCCTCAAAACCAACTATTTTAAATGTTCTGCCAGATTTTACGATTTCTGGGCAGCGATGTGCCGCGCGTATTCAACAACAAATAGACCTCTTGTTGCTGGCCCTCGAAGCCTTAGAATTGGGGGCCTCAGAGCATATGTTAGCCACCCTGAAAGAGTTAAACTTGCAGGAGATCATTCGGAGTAGAATAGCACTGTGGCGGTTGCGTTCTACTAATCCTTGGCGGCGTTCCTATAGCCGTGATACCCTAACCCTAGAACAAGCAAAAGCCTTAGTTATTATCGCCAGTTATCGCGTGAAACCCTTAACCGTTCAAATTCGACAATTGTTATTAGCGGAACAGCAAATGCGGGAGAAAGGTCTACCCGTCAGTTGTCACTTTCTCTTGGCAGAATATTTAGATCAATTTCGTTCCCATTTTCGGAGTCGGATGAACCCCCGTCGTGCTAAAGTTTCCATCTATCTAGGGTCAGAAGATGAGTTAAACGAATTGGCCCTATTTCTGCTCAAACAATTGTTATTTTGTACAGGAACCACCGGAATGCAGCGGTTTTGGATTAGTTTGTTTGATGGGGAAGTAGCATGAGCGTTCAACGTTACTATAGTTTGCCAAATTGCACCTTGATTTTAGAAGGTTTAGGGGATAGTTTTGCTCCTGCGGATGCTCAAGATAGTCGTCCCCTCCTCTCCATTTTAGTTAATGCGGAATGTCGCTTTGTCGGCATTCCTCAAGCTTTGCATGGGGGGCGAGTTTTCTTAGAAAATTTAGTCAAAGTTGTGAGTGCCTACGCCCAAGAATATTTGAGCGGTATTCCTCATCCTGTCGATCTCCAAACCAAAGAAGATCTGATTCGCTTGGAAAAAATTGCGGGTAAACATCTTCATCGTTTGATCTGGTATCCTGCCCAAGACAATAATAATCCGGTGGAAATTACCTTAACCACGGTGCAATTATTCGATTTAGTAGAAGGAATCGATCAGTTTTTTGCCGATAGTCGTACCTTACCGGATTTAACCCTACAATTACAGCCCGTTTCCCGTCGCTATCGTCCCCCCGATGAACCCTTAGCCCAACGGGTGGTTCCCGCAACCTTGGGAATTGTCAGTGTAGTCCTGGCGGCCTTTGCTTTCTATTTTATCCCCATTCCCGAAGTCCGCGAACCCGAACCCAAATTACCAGTCACACCCACACAACCAATCCCTAATTCAGCCCCATCCAATTCTACGCCCCCTGATCAATAAAGCGTAATAATCAAAGGGGATAACGGAGAACTATAATTGATTTGGACTGCCTGAAATCAAACACTCAGGTAATCAAATCTTTCCTGTTCATTTAATAACCATGACTTCAGATTCTACCTCCCCTAAAGATTCCAAAATTTCCTTCTCAATGGATGACTTTGCTAAGGCCCTTGAACAACATGATTATCATTTTGAAAAAGGACAAGTTATTCGGGGTAAGGTGATTCAACATACTACTGATGGGGCCTATGTCGATATTGGTGGCAAATCGACCGCCTATGTGCCTTTAAAGGAAGCTGACTTGCAATTTGAGCCAGATCTGGCTGAAGTTCTGCCCCTCAATTCAGACTTGGAATTTCTCATCACTAGCGATCAAAATGCCGAAGGACAAGTTCAACTTTCCCGTCGTCAATTACAACTACAAGCAGCTTGGGAAAATCTGGCAGAAATCGCTGAAATGGGTCATTCTGTCCAAGTGAGAGTCACGGGAACCAATAAAGGGGGCGTTATTGCTGAGGTGGAAGGGTTGCGGGGGTTTATTCCGCGATCGCATCTCCAGGAAAAAGAAAACTTAAATTCTTTGGTGGGCCAGTTACTCACCGCGACTTTCTTAGAAGTAAATCAGGAAAATAATAAATTAGTCTTGTCTCAACGTCGGGCGATCGCAGCGGCAAGTATGAATAAACTGGAAGTAGGTAAATTAGTCAGTGGAAAAGTGGCAAAAATTCAACCTTATGGGGTTTTTGTTGATTTTGATGGGGTGTCAGGATTATTACATATTACTCAAGTCAGTGGTTCTCGTGTGGATGCTTTGACCACAATTTTTCAATATGGCCAAAATATTCAGGTGATGATTTTGAATATTGATGAATACAAAAATCGCATTTCCCTTTCCACAAAAATTCTCGAAAATTATCCAGGAGAAATTATTGAGAAATTTGATGAAGTGATGGCCACTGCATCTACTAGGGTTGCTCAAGCTCAGGAAAAAATGGCAGAAGAAGCACAGAGTTAAAGGGTTTATTCGGGTGGGCAATGCCCACCCTACGGCTTGTTATTGCTTTATTGAAATGCGTATTTTCCTCGAACAGAATATTTCTGAATTTGAGCAATTGCTTCCATAATATCCTGTAATCTTTCTGAATCATCTCTCATAGAGGTTTAGCTTCTCTTAAAACTCGTTCTCTAATACGTTCTTTTAACCCTGCTTCCGTTGCGATATCGACTTTACATCCTAACAAATTTTCGAGATCTAAAACTAATCCAGCAGGAAACCAAGAACTAATTTTATCTAAAGAATAGTCTACCAGAATATCAAGATCACTATTCTCATCAGCTTCTCCTCTAGCAACTGAACCAAATATTCTTAGATTAGATGCTCCATGTTTAGCTGCAATAGCGATAATTTCTTCACGTTTTGCTTTAAGAAGTTCATTAATACTGAAATTATGGGGATAAGTTTTTTGATAATTCATAAAAACATTTTTCCGATGTGTTAGTAACAGCGTAACGCAAAACCAAGTTAAAAGTCTATTTATCAATTGACAATTGACAATTGACAATTGACAATTGGTTAATTTGGTTTAAAACCTCCTCTTTTAAGGGGAGAAATTAAAAAAATTTTCCTTATTTTCAATCCTCTACCTTTTAGGTAGAGGTAATTGTCAATTGTCCATTGTCAATTGTCCATTGTTGAACAATCTGAATATAGTCAGGCTTTTCCTTGGTTAAAATTAGCACAAATTCCCCCCTTTATTCAACAAAGTTTAAAGGATGGAGAAACAGTAACTTTACAAGATTTTCGTCAGTGGGTTCGTCAGCAAAATAAGCAATAATCTATACTTAGTTAATGTCTAACCGATCAGAAAAAATGGCCATGCGCTCCCGAAAACGATAAAATGTAAGGCTGTGATGATAGGATGACAAGGGTGGGTTATTGGTAAATATATGGCAGAAACATTATTATTCAATGCACTTCGTCAAGCCATTGATGAAGAAATGGGACGAGACGAGACAGTGTTTGTCTTAGGGGAAGATGTAGGCCACTATGGCGGTTCCTACAAAGTTACCAAAGATCTCTGTAAGAAGTATGGAGACTTGCGGGTTTTGGATACCCCTATTGCTGAAAATAGCTTTACAGGAATGGCAGTCGGGGCCGCGATGACAGGTTTACGGCCTATCATCGAAGGGATGAATATGGGCTTTTTATTATTGGCCTTTAACCAAATTGCCAATAATGCGGGAATGTTGCGCTATACTTCCGGTGGTAACTTCAAAATTCCTATGGTAATTCGTGGCCCAGGGGGTGTAGGCCGACAATTAGGGGCCGAACATTCTCAACGGTTAGAAGCCTATTTTCATGCAGTCCCCGGCTTAAAAATTGTGGCTTGTTCCACTCCTTATAATGCCAAAGGACTCCTCAAAGCAGCTATTCGGGATGATAACCCCGTTCTCTTTTTTGAACACGTTTTACTCTACAACCTCAAAGAAAATCTCCCTGAAACTGAATATATTGTCCCTTTAGACAAGGCAGAAATTGTCCGTAAAGGCAAAGATGTAACCATTCTTACCTATTCTCGAATGCGTCATCATTGTCTACAGGCCCTTAAACAAATGGAAGAAGAAGGCTATGATCCAGAAATTATTGATTTAATTTCCCTCAAACCCTTTGACTTACAAACTATTGGGGACTCTATACGCAAAACCCATCGGGTGATTATTGTGGAAGAATGTATGAAAACCGGGGGCATTGCCGCAGAATTAATTGCCCTAATTAATGATAACTTTTTTGATGAATTAGATGCCCCTGTGGTACGTTTATCTTCCCAAGACATTCCTACCCCTTACAATGGAATGTTAGAAAGATTGACCATTGTTCAACCCCCGAAAATCGTTGAAGCAGTGGAAAAATTAATGACCCTGCGAATCTAATATCAAGGACTTACCATGCAAAAACAGCGTTTGCTGATCGGTTTAATTCTTGCCCTAGTAGTCGGTGCGATCGCCGTTTTGGCCGCCATGCCCTTACAATTGGGATTAGATCTCAGAGGTGGGGCCCAATTAACCATCCAAGTCAAACCCACCAAAGAAGTTCCCAACATTAGCCCCGAAGACTTGGCCGCACAAAAGAGTGTCTTAGAAAATCGGGTTAATGGGTTAGGAGTGGCTGAACCCATTGTTCAAACCGTTGGCCAGGATAAAATTGTGGTGCAGTTACCCGGAGTCACTGACCCTCAACAAGCAGAACGGGTTTTAGGGGGAACGGCCCAATTAGAGTTTCGTCAACAACGTCAGGGAACAGAAGGGCAGTTTAATGCTGAATATACGATTAAACGGCAAAAAGAAGCAGAGTTAGAAGTCCTAAAATTGGCGGATAAAACCCCAGAAAATGTTGCTAGGGCCGACGAATTAACTAAGTCTTTAGAAACATCTAATAAAGCAGTCTTAGACTTATTCGAGTCTGTTGATTTAACGGGAAAAGATCTGAAAAATGCCCGTTATGGCCCCAGTCAAGGGGAACAATGGGAAGTTATTCTGGATTTTGATGATGATGGGGGTAAAAAGTTCGCTGAACTGACTAAAAATATCGCCGGAACTGGTCGCAGTATTGGCATTTTTTTGGATGATGTTTTAATTAGTGCGCCTGTGGTTGGGGCCGAATTTGCTAATACGGGAATTACCGGGGGAAGTGCTGTTATTACAGGGAATTTTACCTCAGAAACTGCTAATGAATTGGCTGTTCAACTACGGGGTGGTTCCTTACCTTTTCCTGTGGAAATTGTCGAAAATCGTACCGTTGGGGCTACTTTAGGTAAAGATAGTATCCGACGCAGTATTTATGCAGGGGTGGCAGGATTAATTTTAGTGTTAATCTTTATGGTGGTTTATTATCGCCTTCCTGGCTTAATTGCTGATTTAGCTTTGGGGGTTTATACGTTATTAACCTTAGCCTGTTTTTCCCTAATTGGTGTTACCTTAACCTTACCTGGTATCGCCGGATTTATTCTGAGTATTGGTATGGCAGTGGATGCTAATGTCTTGATTTTTGAGCGAACCCGTGAAGAATTACGCGCTGGTAAAACTCTTTATAGTTCCGTAGAATCGGGATTTTATCGCGCCTTTTCTAGTATTTTAGATAGTAATGTCACTACTTTGATCGCCTGTGGTGCATTATTTTGGTTAGGATCTGGCTTAGTTAAAGGGTTTGCTCTTACCTTGGCGATCGGTATTTTAGTTAGTATGTTTACTGCTTTAACTTGTAGTCGTACCTTACTATTAGTAACGGTTTTGGGACTGCCAGCAGTTCGTAAAAAACCTGAACTATTTTGCCCTAATTTACCCACGAAATCTTAAAAGAATTATGCAATTAAATGTCATTAAATGGGAACGTTTATGGTGGTCAATTTCTTCCTTAATTATCCTCGCTGGGATCATTGGTATGGTGATCTCTTATTCAACTTTTAAGGCCCCTTTACGTCCAGGATTAGACTTTATTGGGGGAACTAGACTACAATTACAGTTAGCTTGTGCTGTTGAAAAAACCTGTGATCAACCCATTGATACGGGAGAAGTAAGAAATATTTTAGCCGCTCAAGATTTGGCAGGAAGTACAATTCAAGTCTTAGAAGGAAATATTCTTTCTATTCGTACCAAAACCCTTGATGTGGATAAACGCACTCAATTACAACAGGAATTAAACGATAAAATTGGGCCGTTTGATCCTGAAACTATTCAAATTGATACTGTTGGCCCTACCATTGGGAAAGAATTATTTGAGTCGGGAATTTTAGCTTTATTAGTGTCTTTCTTTGGCATTATTGTTTATCTTAGTATCCGTTTTAAGTTTGATTATGCGTTTTTTGCTATTGTGGCCCTATTTCATGATGTTTTAGTGACTGCTGGTATTTTTTCTATTTTAGGATTAGTGGCCGGAGTAGAAATTGATAGTTTATTTCTCGTTTCTTTATTGACAATTGTGGGCTTTTCTGTTAACGATACCGTAGTAATTTATGACCGTATTCGAGAGAATTTTGAAGGTTCACCGGATCTTTCTGTTAATCAGGTGATCGATATTTCTGTCAATGAAACTTTAACCCGTTCTATTAATACTAGCTTCACCACAATCTTACCCCTAATTGCTATTTTCTTGTTTGGGGGAGAAACTCTAAAATATTTTGCCTTAGCTTTAATTGTTGGATTTACTGCGGGGGTATATTCTAGTATTTTTATTGCTAGTACCCTCCTCGCTTGGTGGCGTAACCGTCAGGAATTGGCGAAAAGTTAAGGGTGCTTCATGAGTTTTAGAGAGCAAAAATCTATGTTTAGCAAGAAAAAAAGTCAGTCTCAAAGTATAAGCAATGCAATCATGTTTCATCTCTAGGATGGATAATCTTCCAATAGGGACAACACAGCTTTGGGATTTAACTTATCTTTAAACCAGATAACTTTGGCCGGGGTATCATTAAAATTAACGCCAGCTTTCTCTAAATTCAACCTTTCAGACACAGCTAAAATTAAATTATCCACATCAGCATTACGCACTTGATAAAATTTCTTTTGTAAATACTCAGGCCGCCAATATCCAACAATTTCTAATAAGAAATCTCGGCCATCAGGATGAACTAAACGGAAGTCTGGAATCATCACACTCCCAGGTAAAGGAATTAAATCTACTTCTCTTTCTAATTGCCATTCTGTCTTTAGTTTTTCCCATCCTTTAGCAAAGGATTCTTCTAACATACTATCATAAGTTTTACCCTGGGAATAATGACTTACTAATCCGCAATGATCGTCTAAATTAAAGTAACTGGTTTTTATTCCTCCCGTGTAAGAATCTCGACTTTGTAACTTAGTTTTGAGACTCCATTTACTGACGTGCAATAAAGCAGGAATCATTTTAGCTAAGGATAAACCATAACGGGTACTGGCTTTAAATAAACTGGTGGGGCCATCAATAGTTATGGTAAATCCTGTGTCCGCATCTCCTTCAATATAGGTCATTAATTGGAAAAGTTTTAAATAGCGAAATAATAGTTTATATTCCCCTGGATCATTACGATGAGCATTAATTACAATATAAGTTGCTCGATAAAAAACTCCTTGAATTTGGGATAAATTATAACGATGAATCAAAGTTTCAGGTTCTGGTGATTCAAAGTTTACTAAAACACGATTTTCTTTTAAATCTGCATATAATCCTCTTTCAATTTCACTTGGCAAAACTTCTCGCTTGAGTTCTTCACTGAGTAAACTAGCTAAATTTTCGAGTAAATGGGGACGATTTTGAGGAATAGGTAAAGATTCAGCAGAACGACTAAAGACTTTTTTTCGTAGTTCTTGTGGTTCCAAGGGACTAACAATTTCAAAGGTAGAAAAATGATTTTTTAAAAGATGAGCTAAACCCCTTTTTAACCGATAATTAGGGCTGTCTCCTTCTAATTCTAAAAGTTTTTGGTCTAATTCTCCTTGGGTATTTCCCAAAGAGTCCTGAAAACAATCAATTTGTTCAGAAGCTAACGCAATCGCGGTAGAATTTAAAGGTAAGTGTTTCGGAACAATAGATTCCCCACTATAGCGATAAATTAGTAAATCTGAAGGTAACATAAGATAATAATAATCAACGGAAATTGTAGATTGTGTAAATATTCAATCGTTTTAATGCAATTATTACATATTGCTTAACGAATCATCATAAAATAGCCCTCACCTAATCTCTAACAGCCATGATACAGACTCCAGCCACTCTTTACCGTCTTTTAGAATGTCGTCCTGACAGTTATCTTAGTTGGTATCAGCAAGGAAATACACTCCGTTTAGGGCAACTTTATCGAGATGCGTTAATGTGTTACGAAAAAGCCTTAGAATATTACCCAAATGATTATTGGGCTTGGTATAAAAAGGGTATGACACTAGAAGAACTCGGACGCTATGATGAAGCTGTCGTCAGCTATGAAAACGCCGCTAAAATTCAACCAAACAATTATTGGGCTTGGTATGATCAAGGCTGTGTTCATCTCGAAGAATTGAAAGAATATGACAAAGCCATAGAATGCTTTAATCAAGCATTATCGGTTTATTCTAACGATTATTGGGCGCAATATCGCATCGCAGAAGCATATCGTTTATCAGAAAAACATGAACAGGCGATCGCCGCATTTGACAAAACCTTAGAAACTCGGCCTAATGATTATTGGGCTTGGTATCGTCGCGGAGATTGTTTACGCAATGGCGGACAATTAGAAGCAGCATTAAGTAATTACGCAAAAGCCTTAGAAGCAAAACCGCGTGATTATTGGGCCTGGTATCAACAGGGACAGATTTTACAACAATTAAACCGTCTAGATGAGGCAGTTAATTGTTATCAAAAAGCCCTTGATGCCGAATCAAAGGATAAATATGCTTGGTATTATCAAGGTTGTTGTCAGGCAATTTTAAACAAGAGAGATGAGGCGATTTCTTGTTTAGAAGAAGCCATTGATATCTGTCCTGAAATTTGTCTTGAATTGGCCAAAAATAACTCAGTTTTTGATGGTTATTGGCAAGATGAACGCCTAATTAAGTTAATCGAACTTTATGGCGATCAAACTGAAAATAATCAGGAAAATCATTCCGCATAACATATTAATTTCAGAAGACTCTCAATGCTGCGGCAATGTGTCTTAAACAACCGAGTGGGTTAAATTGCTCAAATGGCTATTATTTAACCCACTTTTTGTTAGGGATCAATTAAAATTAATTGTGTAAAATAGGACTGATAGATGACTTCAACTTTATCTCAACAAATTGCCCAATTTTATGATACTTCCAGTGAACTCTGGGAAAAAATTTGGGGCGAACATATGCACCACGGTTACTATGGAAGGGCCGGGAATTATAAAATCAATCGTCGTCAAGCACAAATTGATTTAATTGAAGAATTATTGCTTTGGGCTAAGGTTAAAACAGTTTCTAATTTCCTGGATGTTGGTTGTGGCATTGGCGGAAGTACCCTCTATTTAGCTGAAAAATTCAACGCCACCGCCACCGGAATTACCCTCTCACCCGTACAAGCCAATAGAGCCACAGAACGAGCCTATGGGGTCAAATTAAACGAAAAGACACAGTTTCAGGTGGCTGATGCCCTAAATATGCCCTTTCCAGACAATCAATTTGACCTGGTATGGTCATTAGAAAGCGGCGAACATATGCCTGATAAACAAAAATTTTTCCAAGAATGTTATCGAGTTTTGAAACCAGGGGGAACCTTTATTTGTGCTACTTGGTGTCATCGTCCGACCAATTCCTGGGCGGGGGAATTGACAGCGGATGAAAAACGGCATTTACAAGAAATTTATCGGGTTTATTGTTTGCCCTATGTTATTTCTTTGCCAGAGTATGAAACCATTGCCCGTGACTGTGGATTGAAGAATATTCGGGTTGATGATTGGTCCATAGCTGTTGCACCTTTTTGGCAGGTGGTAATCGATTCAGCTTTAGACTTACCAGCAATAGTCAGCTTATTAAATAGCGGCTGGACAACCATAGAAGGGGCCTTATCCTTGGGATTAATGCGTCATGGATATGAACGAGGGTTAATCCGTTTCGGCATTCTTTGCGGACAAAAATAAGGCCTTCCTATTATTCACCTGGGGAGTGATAGGGAATATTGCAAGGATGTAGACCAATCCCCTAAAAAACTTAGGACGATTATCAATGAATAATTATCCATTATCCATTATTCATTATTCATTATTCATTATTCATTGGTGAACTACATCCCTTAGATGCGATCAGGACTAATCTTCATCCCAACCTTCTACCACTATCACGTCACTGACGGGATCTTGCATGGTAAAGCCAAATTCTAGGAGTTCCCTTTTCCAATAGGCCCAATCATCTCCATAGAGTAGGGCAACTTTCCAAATACTATCACTCGATTTGAGGACTTTCGATTCCACAAGGGAAGACACTTTTCGTTGAAACTTCAACATGGGATGAGCGACTTGTTTAGTCATAGACTCAATCAACTTGCGTTTACTAAATTGTACAAATGCTCTAAGAGCAATACTTCTCTTGTATGGGTGTGTTTTATTTGGTTGTAGATATTTATCTAAACAGAGATATTGAGAAGTATCTTCATTTCCTTATTGTTACCTGATCGGTTCGATTTTGGCAAGTCTTTTGAGCTAGAAGTACGGTAATTACTACCTAATCATCCCTGCCATCAGCCGAACCGACTAGCCTTAAGCTTGGTATTCTGAGGCGACGATCATTGAGCCAATCCCTTGATCTGTAAAGATTTCCAGCAGTATAGAATGAGGAATTCGACCATCAATAATATGAGCCGCCCGCACCCCTTGAGCCAGTGATCGCACACAACAATTCACTTTAGGAATCATGCCCCCGGCCACAATTCCCTGGCCGATTAAGTCTCTGGCTTGTTTAATATCCAATTTGGCCAACAAAGTGGAGGGATCATGATAATCTTCCAGAATTCCGGGAGTATCTGTCAATAAAATCAATTTTTCGGCCCCCAAGGCTGCGGCAATTTCCCCGGCAAAGGTATCAGCATTAATATTATAAGCCTGTCCCGTTTCATCAGCAGCCACACTGGAAATAACCGGAATGTAGCCATTATTGACTAAACAGTGGACAACTTTGGCATTCACCTTACTGACTTCACCCACAAAGCCAATTCCTTCTTGATCAACGCGACGAGCTTGGACCAAATTGCCATCTTTTCCACAGAGTCCAACGCCATGACCCCCAGCTTGATTAATGAGAGACACTAATGATTTATTGACGCGACCAACTAACACCATTTCGACCACATCCATAGTCGGCGCATCAGTCACCCGTAAACCATCTTTAAACTGAGGTTCAATGCCTAGTTTATCGAGCCAACTATTGATTTCTGGCCCCCCACCGTGAATAATGACCGGACGAACGCCAACACAGGCGAGAAAAATAATATCTCGGATCACTTTATCTTTGAGGGAACTATCTTTCATGGCAGCCCCCCCATATTTAATCACGACGGTACGTTCAGCAAATTGTTGAATGTAGGGGAGGGCTTCACTTAAAACCCGTACGCGAGTTGCATCGGCTTCTTTGATATACTCAGTTTCGCTGCTCATAAATGAATGATGTCTCAGAGATTGCTGTCTATAATTTAACGAGTTTTCGTGAAAAAAATAAAACCCACTCTTTTAAAAAGTGGGTTCACAGAAAAACACTATCAATGAGGATAGTTAGTAAACACCAGGGTTTAAGCGATCATCGCCTTCAGTGAGTTCGCTGGCAGGAGGGGTAACGACAAACTTGTCTAAATTAGCTTGTAAGCGTTGTTTTTGACGTTCACTGAGTCCAGGAATTTCCAGGACATCTTCCACCTTGTCATAGGGAGAATTTAGAATAATTTTGCTGGCCAAGTTGGGATAAAAACCCCGTAGCTCACGAAAAACACGAATATTGCTGTTGTTTAAGTCAATAGATTGACCAAATTCCGTGGTCAGTTTCGCATCAACGGGGTTAAGGGTTCTGGCAGCGATCGCTTGTCCGACAAATCCGAAAGAACTGATCATGACGAGGGCAACAGCCAGCAAACGAACGATAGTTTTCATCACAATGATTTCTCCTAAAAATGGGTAATTTCCTCTCTAGGGAGGCATAAAGTCTGAATTGGATTAATCCTAAACAGCAGACAAGATTTGAAAATGTTATATCATGCCGAATGTATTTTGATCCCATCAACTTTAGAAATAGACTCGCTTCTAAGATCCCGAACAGGATGAGTCTGGGAAAATTTCAGAAAATCTTAAACTGCTGCAAGACTTATAATATCTTAGTTTGTGCTTTTCTGTGTAGTTTTTTTATCTCATGAAACCTGGATTACGACTCATCCATCTAGGGGAAGTAATCAGGATAGCAAGCCCCTTAGACTGAAAATAGGCTTTTTGACTCTTGGTCTTTTTAGGAGAATTAGAATGAAAGGAATTTGGGTAATTAATCTTGTGGCGGCCAGCTTGTTAGGAAGTTCAATGTGGTTAGCCGTTTCTCCGGTTAAAGCACAGATTATTGAACTAGGGGATGGGATCAGAGTAGACTTATCGAATGATCGTCACAGAAGAACAAATGTCCGAGTTATAGAAGATAATGGTCGCTTAAATATCGGAGTAGAAGAACAACGACGACCCCAAACCAGAATAAGATTATTTGGGGGAGATGGTTCACCTGCTATTGATGTTCGCCAAGAACGACCCGAACCAGAGGAAAGAGTGAGATTATCACTGCCGTTTAATTAGCTTAATCCAGGAAATGTCAGGGACAGTGTTAAAAATTCGGCTCAAGACCGAGAGATTTTATGGTATAATTAGAAGTTCACAATGGAAATTATAACGACATCTAATCACCATTAGCGACTGTTCAATAAGGAGTCAGACGAACCCAAATGATTAAATTACGCTTAAAAAGATACGGCAAAAAGGGAGAAGTCAGTTATCGGATCGTGGCCATCAATAGTTTAAGCCGTCGGGATGGTCGTCCCCTGGAAGAATTAGGCTTTTATAATCCCAGAACCGATGAAACCAGGTTAAATGTGCCAGCTATTGTCACCAGACTAAAGCAGGGGGCGCAACCTACAGACACAGTGCGGAGCATTCTCCGAAAAGCGAACGTATTTGAACAAGTTAATGCCTAAATCTACGAATGGGAATAATCCAGGCAATTCCGCTGGCCCTGACTACTTAGGGCTGCTCGCGTTTTTAGTGAAACCTTTACTAGAAGATTCAGAAGCCCTGAGCATTGACTGTGAATGGGTTAATAATAATCAGCGGGTTTGGATTCGGTTAGCCTTTGAAGACAGTGACAAGGGGCGAGTATATGGAAGAGGAGGACGCAACCTACAGTCCATTAGCACCGTCCTGACCAAAGCAGCGATGGCGGCGGGTCAATCTCTTTGCCTGGACGTTTACGAAGATTCCACTAATCAAAACTCACGCCCCAATCATCGCCGACGACAGGAGACTGACCGACAATTTGCCCCAACTCGGCCTCGTTCTGACCGTCAAAATATGCCTAAACTTTCTATCAGATCCCGTTGGCAAGAAGAATAAGCTAATCATTATTATGAAACTCCCTCAAGTTCACTCCAATCAATTTGAGGGAGTTTTTTGTGGTGGTTTTTCCTCTCAAACCCTTCTTGATCAGATAAATGACTCATCGGATGCTCCTCAACGATTAAAATTGGGATACAAACAATTAGCTAATTGTTACGAATGACTTCATGAATGCCTGGTTAACTGATCACTATCCCCATTCGAGCAACCTACGATGTCTAGCTATACCAACCAACCTATTATGGCCAAGGATACACCGATCATGCTATTTGATGGGGGATCTGAGGGAAATTCAGGTCAAGGAGCAGCGGCCGCCATTTTATTGATGCCCAACGGTAGGCGATACACCGTCAGTCAGTTAATTTCTTTTACCAGCAAAGATGAAGCAGAATACACGGGCTTAATTATTGGCTTAAAAAAAGCTCAAAAACTGGGACTTAGTGGTCTAGAAATTAAAGGAGACAGCGATCTGGTTTTCAATCAAGTCAATGGGTTAACCCCAGTGACAGAAGAAAGACTAATCAGACTTTATCGTACTGCGATTAAATTAATGCGCTCTTTTGAAAAGATTTCCCTAGAATGGATTTCTCCAGAGCAAAACCGCCCCGCCAAATCGGCGGTAAAACGGTGTATTGGGGAAGCATTAGGTCGAGACAAATCAGAACGTCAAGGGTCAGTTTCTCAATCCTTTTCCTCGGCGATCGCTCATTTAATTCAACAAGGAAATCAAGCAACGGATCAAGATTATCGTCAACTAACGGCAGATCCTGATGAGTGGACAGAAAAACCCCTCTCAGATCTCAGAGCATTAATTCCCCTAGAAGTGCGAGACGCGATCGCCCTAGAATGGCAAGGAGACGAAGAAAATTTAGCCCAGATGTATCGCTGGTATTTACGAGGTTTGCCCCCTCAAATAGCCTGTCGTAAGGTAAATTTAGAACAGACGGTCGATCCTGAAGCGGTGGAAAAATTGCCTTGGGAAGAAGCCCTTAATCTACCCCCTCACTTGTCCGTTGAATCAGAAACTGCCTCTGAAGCCTTGATTTCCTTGCTGTCTGAACTGGATAATGTAGTTGAAGAACAACCTGAGTCATCTAGTTCCTCTGAGGTTGAACCCAATGTCTTTGAAACCTTTGAAATTTCTGAGATTGGCTCCCCTGAAGGATCTAATAGAGAAATTTTTGACTTAGACAAATCAGAATCATTGAGAGGGCGATTATTTGATGAAGAAAATATGACCCAAGTTATGGATGTCAGTCAAGATACGCTACCATCAGAGTCAAGTCTGCCTGAAATCCTCAAAATGATTGGCAATCTTTCTCCCGAAGAAAAGATAACCTTAGCTCAAGAATTAGTCAAATTTCCTGAAATGGTGAACCTGATTCTCAAAACGATTGCCGATAATGTATCTAGGGGTTAGATACTCTCCCTTAAACTCCCAAAACAGTTATATATTTTTGAAACTCCCTATGTATTTAGACGAGCAATTAGAAATTCTCATTAAGGAAGCTCCTCAACATGGTGTTCCTTCCCCTGTGATGGAAAAAGCGGTCGCTCCCACCCTCAAATTCTTTGCGAGTCAACTGGAACATAGTAAATATTATGTTTTACATGGTCAAAATCGCTCTTGGTTAGTGACAACCCTCAGTAATCGTAAAAAGCCTCAAGAGGAAAAAAGGGTGATTTATGGGTTTACGACGCGAAGGGATGCAGAAACGTTTCAAGGTATTATTAATCCTGAAATTCGGATTATTTCTATTCCGGTTACTCATCTGTTATTTCAACTGTTTTCGGTTGAATATATTGACAGTATCATTTTTCGGGAAACCCCCGGAAATAAGGAACAACAAATAGAGATTCAGAGGGATAAACTTCAAAATATTATTCAGCAACAATTACGACGCTTAAAGTTGACGATTCCTCCTAATCTGGCCTAAGATTTTTTCAAGTTTGCCCATGTCTCATTCCCCTCAATCTCCAACTTCATTAAACTATTACGGTGCTTATCACTGTCCCGTTTGTCGTCATGGTGAAATTACCACTTTACCTTTGATGGAAGCTTTTGCTTGTAACTTTTGCCGTCATATTTTTACGGCCAATTTAGATAAACAAGCGATTACAATTGTAGATAGTCAACTTCCTTTAACTTGGTATTGGACAGGAAAAAGTTGGCAAGGCATTCGCTCCTCCCAAAGAATACAATGGGTATATCGTTTTTTTGCCCTTGCTTTTGTGGTGTTACCAACAACAATTGTTGGTTTAGGGGCTTATCTGTTTCCCCCTTTACCTGATAGTACCCTATTCTGGTTTCCTTACTTTTGGGTTTGCTTGACTTTTGTGGCTCATTTAAGTTGTGTTGTGTGGTTGATTTTAGAATATTATCAGTTCCCCATCGCTCTTTATTTTGAAGCATTAAGAGATAATTTACTATCTCGTGGGTAGGAAGTTACCACTTATCAAATTCTAATCATTATGAGCGTGTTCAAATTCATATTACCAATTAGTTTGGAAATCATTGATATTTTCTTGGATTTTTTTCTCAGTTACCATGATGATGTAAGAATCAATTAAACTTACTCAAGTATAGAATATAATTGCCCCTAGAGACAATTAAGCGATTTTTTAAAGAGTCGTGATCTTGATCCTTTCTTAAATTTACCAACTAAAAAAGATTCTTAGCACATTTTCCATTCGGCCAGACCAAGATTCTTCACTATGTTGACCAATTCCATCCTCAACAACAAATAAGTTTTCATTGTATCTATAACCAAAATCTCTGATTAATAAATCCCTCATTTCTCGACCCCTTGCTGTGGCTCTTTCTTCAATAAAAGAGTTATGAAAACCCCCCTCACGAATTAACCCCCAATCTAAATATATCTTAGGTTGTAAGCTAGGATCTTTTAAGGTATTAGAGCCTTCTAGAAGTAGGGCAGAGTATTCGAGAGATCCTAAAAAGCTTCCTGATAATTCTAACAAAGAAAAATCAATTGTGGAATCTAATCCTACCCAAAAGGAGGGAGAAAGAGCCGCCACACAACGGAATTTATTAGGATGTCTTGTCGCTGTATAAAAAGCAGCTAAGCCCCCATGAGATGACCCTAATACCATTGAATTATAAGGATCAGGAATGGTTCTATAATTAGAATCGACAAACCCTTTTACCGACTCTGCAACATAGTTAGAATAATGCTCTAAACCTCCCCATTCTGACCCCCAAACAGGGGCATGAGTGTATTCATAATCACGGTTAATAGGACAGATAGCAACCACAATCACTTTACGAATTTGATTGCCTAAATATAGTCTGGTTAAAATCCCTGCCATATTCCAACTTTTGTGATATTCTCCCCCAGGAAAAAAGGCAGTATCCCCATCATTCATATAAATAACGGGATAGTGTTCATGACTGTATTCATAGTTTCTTGGTAGGAAAATATGAACTCTATGAGGTTTATGATTTGGGCTACCAATGTTAAAATTGTCATAAGTATGAAAGTATCCCGCCCAATGTCCTCGGTCATGATACCAAGCTTCTTGTCCGCCTTTTGTAAATTGTTCAGCCATGTTTTTTCAGTGATCAACCCTTTGTTTTTTACGAATTTTACTGTTATTTAAGGTTAGTTTTTGCTTTGAATTTTAGCACGAATTTCTTCAACTCGTTTCCGGTTAAGCCCTAAATCTGATTTTCCTAAACGAGAAGCAGAACGGACATGAATCACATTTTCATTAGAATTAAGATAAAATTCAACATCATCAACAAATCCCATTAATGGGGTTTTAAATTCAGCATAAAGATAGTTATCCGTTTCTTCGATGATAGTGGTTCTTTCCATATTTTCAACAATTTTCTTTAATTCAGAAATTGCCATGTTAGGAAGGGGAGCAATTTTTGATTGAGCATCTGAACTTTGACTATTAACACAATTGGGCGTTCCTGGACAAGCAGTTAACTTACCATCTTTAACACCTAAATTATTCGGTCTGGTTCCTGAAAAATTAAACATAATTTTATCTCCTTGTTGTCCTTATCCTTATATTATAAGTTATACCACATTTGGGTAAATTTGGGATAGGGAAAATGGACATAATTCAAGGTTTGATTTAGCCATAGTGATCGCCTCCTAATCTACCCTAAGCAAGATTTTAAGATTTTGTTGACAAATAAGCTCTTAGATGATTACTAATTTAATTCTAAGCTATCGTATAAAAATGCTAAAATATAGATAAATATTAAAAAAGTTTAGGTAATTTTAATGCCGGAACAAACTTACAAAGCACAAGGAAAATTTGCCAAATATACAGATTTATCATAGAAATAATCCCGAAAAAATAATCATAGTCCATCATTCAATCACACAAATCATAGTCAAAGACAAGGAATGACGCAGGATGAATCAAACCGCTAATCAAAATCATTTAGGGCCAGGGGATAATGTTGCTGGTAATAAAACAGTTAATAATTATTATGGTCAAGCGTCACCCCCTCCCGTTACCCCTACTGCGGTAATAGATACCACACTCCCTCCTGTGTATAAGTGGCAAGGACGACAGGAAGAAATGGATAAACTAAAAACAGCGTTAAACGATGATAATATCCGCTTAATCGAGATAACAGCAGCAGGAGGTTATGGCAAAACTGCCCTAGCAGCGAAGTTTAAAGAGCAGTTAAACCATGATTGGCGAGTATTTTGGGTCAATTTCAACCAGCCTTACCCCTTGGCGCAATTTGGGCGTTGGCTGTTAGAACAGTTAAAGCAAGCTTATGATGAAAAATGGGATGAGGAGACGTTAATCCAGCAGATGATACAGGCATTAATCGCTGAACCTTGTTTATTAGTGTTGAATAATTTGGAAACCGTGCTAACAGCAGAAGGAAACTCGGTTTATCATCAATTTTTGAGCCAATGGTTAGGAAAAGGACGCAACAGCAAGCTATTGCTCACCAGTCGGGAACAGCCAAAATTTGCCCCCAACTTGCTACAGCGTTGTTATGGTTTGCCCCTAAAAGGGTTAGCAGAAGCCGATGCCATTCGTTATGTGACGGAAGACTACGGGTTAACGGGAACGGATGGGGAATTAGCCGAATTTGTTAACAAAATGGCACGACATCCCCTCTTAATGCAACTGGTGTGTAGTTGGATGGTGGATGAACTTGGGGAAGGGGTTTGCGTTACCGAGTCGGAAAACTTAGGCTTAGATTTGTTTGCGGTGGAAGGTTATCACCGTGATACGGAAACCTGTGTTAGAGAAGTAGTAGAAGCCAGTTTGAAGCGATTATCGGAACGTTTAGGGGATATTTTAAAGCGGTTATCCGTATTGCGAGGGATTTTTGCTCTAGATTTAGCTCAGGGGTTAACCGCAGAGGTAACAGACACAGAGTTACGGTATTTAGCCCGTTTGTCCTTGTTGCAGGAGTTTCCCCCCGAACCCCTCAAGGGAAAACGGCGACGGTTTCAGTTTTTGCCTTTAATTTCAATGGTGGTGCAACAGCAAGCAGATTCTGAGGTGTTGCGATCGGCGCATCAGTCAGCGTTAGATTATTTTTTGGCACATTTACCCGCACCCCCTTGGGAATCTTTAGACGATTTGACGGCGTATTTAGAGGGGTTTTACCATGCAGGGGAATTGGGAGAATGGCAGTTAGCCTTTGATATTTTGAATGAGGAGCGAGGGGGAGAAGGGAAAAATAAATCGGTTTATTACTTTTTGGATTTACAAGGCTTTTATCGTCAGCAAGCGCAGTTATATGAGCAAGTAAGTGCAGGGAGTCAACGAGAACAAGATTGTTATCGCTACTCGTTAAACCGTCTGGGCAATTGTTATGATTCCTTGGGGCAGTATGAAAAAGCCATCGCCTATCAACAGCAACATCACGACATCAGTGAAGAAATCGGCGATAGGCAAGGGGTGGCAGCTTCTCTAGGGAATTTAGGACTTTGTCATCGCTCCTTGGGAAAGTATCAAACAGCGATCAAGTATCACAAGAAATCTCTTAAAATCCAAAAAGAAATGGATGATCGGCAAAGTGTAGCAAATTCTTACGGGAGTTTAGGACTTTGTTATCGCTGCTTGGGAAAGTATCAAAAAGCGATCAAGTATCACAAGCGACATCACGACATCAGTGAGGAAATCGGCGATCGGCAAGGGGTGGCAACTTCTCTAGGGAATTTAGGGAGTTGTTATAGATTATTGGAGCGATATGAGGAGGCGATCGCCCACCACCAGCAATCTCTCGACATCAGTGAGGAAATCGGCCATCGGCAAGGGGTGGCAATTTCTCTAGGCAATTTAGGTAATTGTTATGGTTCCTTGGGGCAGTATGAAAAAGCGATCGCCTACTACCAGCAATATCACGACATTAGTAAAGAAATCGGCTATCGGCGAGGGATTGCAAATTCTCTAAACAATATAGGGGAGGCATTGCTCAAACTGGAAAACTACAGCGAAGCAGAAAGTAAAATTCAAGAATCCTTAGTTATTTCCCAAGAAATTAACGTTAAACCTTTTATCGCCGAGAGTTTAAAAGCTCTTGCTGAAATCGCCCACAAAACGAATCGCCCCGAACTTGCCTTCACCCATTGCCAAGAAGCCCTTGAATTATCGCAACAACTGGGTATTCCTTTGGTTAAAGACTGTGAGGAACTGTTAGCTAAAATTCAGGATTCTGATCCCCCCTAACCCCCCTTAAAAAGGGGGGAATCATTGTTAAAGACTGTGAAGAACTCTTAGCTAAAATTCAGGAGGATTTAGGGAAATAAAAATGTTAAAATCTCTTATAATTCATCTCATCAAAAACACCATTGCCCAAAAGACAATTTCGCAAATCCGTTGCCAGCTTACGCGACCAAATTGAAAAACACTATCAAAAAATTACCGATGAAAAAGCTAAAGAATCGCCAGACTTGAACTTAATTGCCTATTGGGAAAAAGAAATCAACGGACTCAAAAAAAGTTTAGCCAGAGCAGAAAAACGTTTAAAACGAGGTCAATAATGCTTACCCAAGAAAATAACCAAACACAACTGAATAACACCTTAAATGTTTTGTTAACCGAATTAGGGGAAGAATGTAGTACCGTCTTAACCCTACTCAATCAACTTAAACTCGCTAATCTTAGCATTGATCAAAAAGGCGATATCCTTGCTCAGTTAAGCAGTTCTATCTCCCATCTTCACGTTCATACCGAAGACTTACCCGATTTAATCGGAGATGAATTATTTCAATTACCCGATGAAGAATAACCCCAAAGATAAACAAATATCTATGAAAACTATCATTGGAACCGTCAAGAATGGCAACAAGCTAGACTCAATGTTTTAACTGCCGAAAAAAGAGGCATTTATACCATAGAAAAATCTCTAATCATCAAAAAAATTGGTGTCTTAGCCCCTGTAGATATTGATAATTTAGACTTTTCATTACTTTACTGGCTAGGCTTTTCCTCTATTGATTAACTTTTTTATGATGAACATTATTCAAGAATACGACCTCGTTGCCCTAACCGAAGATATCACAGCAACTCACAAAACCACCCATCAACCCATCCTCCTCCGTCGCGGACAAATGGGAACTGTTTTAATGTCCTTTGATCAACAAGCTTTTCTGATTCACTTTACTGATCAAAATGGTCAAACCTTTGCGATGGAAACTGTTGATAGTTCTAAACTATTACGGCTGATCAGTGAACCTGAATTAGTTTCAGTCTAAATTGTTTTCACTATTCTCGTCTTAGTTAAGATAAAATTGCCGTAAAAGCGAATAACCATTGAGTGATATTAATTATGGTACTTACATCTCCTATTATTCACAGCGATCCCGATATTCTGGGAGGAACTCCCGTATTTACAGGGACTCGCGTACCTATTAAAACCTTACTCGATTATCTTGAAGCAGGTGATTCATTAGAGGTATTTTTAGCTCATTTTCCCAGTGTCAGCCGAGAGCAAGCGATCGCATCTCTTGAATTAGCCAAGGAAATGTTAACAGCTTATGCGAATCCTACTTGATGAATGTACTCCACGGCCTTTAAAGCGTGAATTTATTAATTATGATATTCACACAGTTGTCGAGATGGGATGGTCAGGGAAAAAGAACGGTGAATTGCTAAAATTAATGAGTCAGAATGGTTTTACAATCCTACTGACGACTGATCAAAATTTGCGTTATGAACAAAATTTACAACAAATTGGAGTAGCAGTCATTAACCTTACCCTTACCAAAATTTCGACAACTTAATTCAATAAAGATCAACAAATTACGAGGATTATCAATGACAACAACTTTAATCAATCACATTGAAATTACCCCAGAAACCTGTGGAGGTAAACCGCGCATCGCAGGTCATCGTATCAAAGTCCAAGATGTCGTTATTTGGCACGAACGAATGGGAATGTCCCCCGATGAAATTGTTTATCATTATCCCAGTATTACCCTAGCCGACGTTTACGCAGCCCTTTCTTACTATCACGATCATCTCGAAGAAATTAGACAACAAATCGCAGATGATGATGCCTTTGCGAAGGAAATGAAAGCTAAAACACCGTCTTTAGTCCAAGAAAAACTAAGAAAAATGAATGGGTAACAAGATTAAATTTCACCTAGATGAAAATGTGAGCTATAGCATTGCCCTTGGATTACGTCATCGAGGCCTTGATGTTACCACCACTCCAGAAGAAAATTTATTAGGGGTATCCGATGAAATACAACTGCAATTTGCTTTATCCAATGGTCGCGTAATTTTTACTCAAGATACTGACTTTTTAAGAATCAATCAATCATCTATAATTCATGCAGGAATCGCTTACTGTCCCCAACAAAGTAAATCTATTAGTCAAATAATTCGAGGCTTACTCTTAATCTGGGAAATTCTTGAACCCGAAGAAATGTACAACCATATAGAGTTTGTATAGGACAGTATAAAAAGGTGATCGCCCACAAAATGAATCGCCCCGATCTTGCCCTCACCCATTGCCAACAAGCCCTTGAATTATCGCAAAAACTCGGTATTCCTTTATGCCAGAAATTAGTCGTTTTTTAGGAATCATTATCACCATGTACTATAATGACCATCCACCTCCTCATTTTCATGTTCGCTATAATCAACAAAAAGCGATTATTGATATTAAAGATCTAGCTATCTTACGAGGTCAGTTATCTCCGAGAATTCTGGGTTTAGTGATTGAATGGGCGGCTATTCATCAACAAGAATTACTAGAAAATTGGCAACTTGCGAAACTTAATCAACCTTTAGAATTGATTTCCCCCTTAGAATAAACTATGCTAAAAGACATTATTGAAGTCAAACCCCTAGACAATTATCAACTGTATCTTAAATTTGAAGATCATCAAGCTGGAATCATTGATCTTGAGAAAATCATTGAATTTGTTGGTATTTTTCAACCCCTCAAAGACTTAGATTTTTTTAAAACCGTCAAAATTAATCCTGATTGGGGAACAATTTATTGGGAAAATGGTGCTGATTTAGATCCAGATGTTCTTTATTCTATTATTACAGGACAATCTCTTAATAGCCTAGAAAGAAATGACTTACAAGCTATTTAAAAACGTTGATCGTTCTAAACTATTACGTCTGATCAGTGAACCTGAATTAGTTTCAGTCTAAATTGTTTTCACTATTCTCGTCTTAGTTAAGATAAAATTGCCGTAAAAGCGAATAACCATTGATTAAAACCTTAATCGATTATCTTGAAGCAGGTGATTCATTAGAGGTATTTTTAGATCATTTTCCCAGTGTTAGCAAAGAGCAAGCGATCGCATCTCTTGAATTAGCCAAGGAAATGTTAACAGCTTATGCGAATCCTACTTGCTAACTATGGCTATACTCAAGATAATTGGCAACAACTACAACAAGTTAAACTATGTAGAGATGTTCCTAACACTATCTTTCAAAAAGGAGATCAAGGGACAATTGTTGAATTTTTGCTTCCTAATGAACAACAATCAGAAGCAGGTTATCTTTTAGAAATGTTTGACAATAATGAGACTCTTGATGTTATAGCAGTTCCCGTTTCTTGGACAACACCTATTAACTAGCGATTCTATTGATTAAAGACTGTGAAGAACTCTTAGCTAAAATTTAGGATACATTAGAAGAAGATTCAAAACTCTATAAAAATGAGGAAAAATCATGAACATAAAAGATTATCCCTTAGCTCAAGACTTAATTATTGATAATCAAGGTAATATTCAACAAGTCATCCTTAACTTTGAAGATTATCAACAAATGATTGAAGCCTACGAAGATACAGGACTCTATCGTGCCATGATAGAGGTTAAAGATGAAACTCCCTTAAGCCTTGAGGAAGCCTTAATTGAATTAGAAAAAGAATGAAAACCAATTATCTTCCTACTTTTATTAAGGATCTTAAAGGTTTAAAAAGTACATCCTCTTACTCAGCCATAAAAAACTTTGTCTTTACTGATATTTTAGCGGTTCAAAATCTTAAGGAAATTAGCAATCTTAAAAAATTAAAAGGAGACGATAATGCTTATCGCATCCGAGTCGGTGATTATAGAATTGGCTTTTTTCTTGAAGATGATACAATTACGTTTGCCCGTGTTATTCATCGTCGAGAATTCTATCGTTACTTTCCGTAATATTATAGTTATTGCTTTCTTTCCTTTTATTCCAATAAAATCAAGGAACGTGAATAATGCAAACCCTCCAACTCTTTCAACAAATTAAACTATGTAGAGATGTTCCTAACACTATCTTTCAAAAAACTGTACAACAAAATTCAATCGGGATGACAGGATTCGAACCTGCGGCCCCTTCGTCCCGAACGAAGTGCGCTACCAAGCTGCGCCACATCCCGTAAGCGATCGCTCCTCATCTATATTACCACGCTCTTTGAGATACACTAAGTAAAGATAATTCCAGCACAGGAGTATGTAGGGCGTGGCGGTTAAACCAGAATGGTTAAGGGTAAAGGCACCACAATGGGAACGGGTGGGCAGTGTTAAGGAGATATTACGGGATTTAGGCTTAAATACGGTCTGTGAGGAGGCATCCTGTCCTAATATTGGGGAATGCTTCAATGCAGGAACGGCGACCTTTTTAATTATGGGGCCCGCTTGTACCCGTGCTTGTCCCTATTGTGACATTGATTTTGAGAAAAAACCCCAAGCCTTAGACCCCCAAGAACCCCTAAACCTCGCTGAAGCAGTCCGCAGACTTAAACTAAATCATGTTGTTATTACTTCGGTTAACCGTGATGATTTACCTGATGGGGGTGCATCTCAATTTGTGCGCTGTATTGAAGAAATTCGCAAACTTTCGCCAAAAACTACGATTGAGGTCTTAATACCTGATTTATGTGGCAATTGGGAGGCTTTACGCATCATTATAGAAGCTAATCCCGAAGTATTAAACCATAATACGGAAACTGTCTCCCGTTTATATCGTCGGGTACGTCCCCAAGGTGATTATCAGCGATCGCTTTTATTATTACAACGATCTAAGGAATTATCTTCCAAAGTTTATACTAAATCTGGCATCATGGTAGGGTTAGGAGAAACGGACGAAGAAGTACGCCAAGTAATGGAAGATTTGCGTCAAGTTGATTGTGATATTTTGACTTTGGGACAGTATTTACAACCCTCTACTAAACATTTAGCAGTACAAGAATTTGTCACTCCTGCTCAATTTGAAGCTTGGCAAACATTTGGGGAATCTATCGGTTTTTTACAGGTGGTTTCTTCCCCTTTAACCCGCAGTTCCTATCATGCAGAACAAGTACAGAAACTGATGAAAAAACATCCTCGTAAGTAGTTATATGCAATGATTGTTTAACATCTAATTTTAATTTAAAGTTGGAAAGTATTTTTAAGGCAATTATCCAGCTTTTGTAATAAATTAGTTCCTAATTTGCCAAGTTTTCTGGTGATTAAATTACGTTCAATCGTTACTATAAAGGGAAAAGGAACTAAAACAATATCTCCTTTTTTTAGAGACATTAAATAGGTTTTCCATCTTCTAAAGTATAGATGTCTGGTTCATTATTGAGAAAATCAAAACAATGACTTTTTTCCGCTAGGTTCATAATATCTTGTATGTTGACTTGATGATCATTAAAGAATAATTGTTGTTCAAATATTTGACGTTCCTCCTCAGAAAGTGATTGAAAAATTGAAATTAAAGATTCAACTAATTGTCGATTCATAGTTAACCTTAATAACTAAGTTTCCTAATATTCCATCATATCCCATTCTTAGTGGATCTTATCACAACAAATAATTACCATGTTTCATCTCTGTCGGATCAATATTAAACCCATAACGTTCTCGGATCAAATATAGAGGACGTTGTTTAACTTCTTCATAAATTCTGCCCAAATATTCCCCAAGAATACCAAGGGTAATTAATTGTATTCCTCCAATAAATAACATTGTCACCATCAATGAAGCATATCCAGGTACATCAATACCTAAAATCAAGGTACGCATAATCAGAAAACTACCATAAATAAAGGCTAATAAAGAAATAATTCCCCCCAGATATGTCCAAACTTTCAAAGGAATTAAACTAAAAGAAGTAATCCCATCTAGGGCAAAATTCCACAATTTCCAGTAATTCCATTTAGTTGTTCCTTGATGGCGGTTTGGCCGATCAAACATAATATAAGTCTGTTTAAACCCAACCCAAGCAAATAAACCCTTCATAAAACGGGTTCTTTCAGGCATTCTTTTTAGCGCGTCCACTACCCGTCTATCTAATAAACGAAAATCCCCCGTATCACGAGGAATGGGAACACTACTAATACGACTAATAATGCGATAAAAAGCATTAGCAGTCAATTGTTTAATAAAACTTTCCCCTTGTCTTGAACGACGTTTTGCATAAACTACATCATAACCCTCACGCCATTTAGCGATCATTTGTTCAATTAGTTCAGGAGGATCTTGTAAATCAGCATCAAGGGGAATCATCGCTTGTCCTTGGGCATTTTCTAACCCTGCTGTTAAGGCAATATCTTTGCCAAAATTGCGAGATAAACTAACAACTTTAATGGCCGGATAACGATGATGATAATCAATTAAACGCTGTAATGTCTGATCTTTACTGCCATCATCCACACAAACCACTTCATAGGTGACGTTAAGACTATCTAAAACCCCTAGCAGTCTCTCAAACAGTAGATCAATACCTTCCTGTTCATTGTAACAAGGGAGAATAATAGAGATTTCAACTTGGTTTAGGTTAAATGACATCATAATGAGTAACTTTCTTGAGAGATTTTTATATTTTTTTATGAGATAAAAAGACTATATCGGTTACTATGACTGAGGGCAAGTCATCAAGGTTTCTTTATTTATGGATTATCAAGACGCAGGGGTTAATATTGAAGCAGGTCGGTCTTTTGTGGAAAAAATCCGCAGGGGGGTTGAAAGTACCTATCGTCCTGGGGTTTTAGGGGGACTAGGAGGGTTCGGAGGACATTTTGAGTTACCTACAGGGTATCATAACCCCGTTTTGGTGTCTGGCACGGATGGAGTCGGTACAAAGCTAAAAATTGCCCAAGGGTTAAATTCTCATCAAACCATAGGCATTGATTTGGTTGCCATGTGTGTCAATGATATTTTAACCTCTGGGGCAGAACCTTTATTCTTTTTAGATTATTTAGCAACAGGCAAATTAAACCCTCAACAATTAAGCGATGTAGTAACAGGAATTGTTGAAGGATGTCGCCTGAGTGGTTGTGCTTTATTAGGGGGAGAAACGGCAGAAATGCCTGGTTTTTATGGGGCGGGAGAATATGATGCGGCGGGGTTTTGTGTGGGAATTGTTGAGAAAAATCAACTCTTAAATGGTTCTCAGGTAAATGTTGGTGATGTCGCTATTGGTTTAGGCAGTAGCGGGGTTCATAGTAATGGCTTTAGTTTAGTTCGTAAAATTGTTGAAGTTAATGGCTTAAATTGGGGTGATCACTTTGATATTTTAGGCGAAAAATCTTTAGGAGAAGTGTTATTAACTCCAACTCAAATCTATGTTAAACCTATCCTTGAACTCTTAAAATCTGACATCAATATTCATGGTATGGCCCATATTACGGGGGGCGGTTTACCGGAAAATTTACCCCGTTGTTTAAATCAAGGACAATCAATTAAAATTGATCCTAATAGTTGGGATATTTTACCTATTTTTAATTGGATAGCTGATCTGGGAAAAGTAGAAAAATCCGCTATGTTTGAGACTTTTAATATGGGTATTGGATTTGTCGTAATTGTTCCATCAACTCAAGCAGAATTAACCTTAAATTGGTTTAAAAATAAAGAAATTTCTGCTTATAAAATTGGAGAAGTAATTGCAGGAAAAGGCGAGTTACTGGGATTAGGTATAAACGACTTGACACAACCTTAGAATCATCTTAATTCTTTAAAACAACTGGCTAAAATTGTCGAAGGGACACAAGGGGAAACAAGTAATTTATGCGGTTACTCTTAATTGAAGATGATCCGGATTTATCAAACTCAATAAAAATGGAATTGAAGCGTGCAGGTTATGCTGTAGATGTTGCTTTTGATGGAGAGCAAGGAGAATTTTTAGGCATGACTGAAAGCTATGATGTTGTTATTTTAGACCTGGGTTTGCCAAAAATATCTGGTTTAGAAGTATTAAGACTTTGGCGTGAAGCAGACAACAATGTACCTGTAATTATATTAACGGCACGAGATTCCTGGCATGAAAAAGTCGATGGTTTTAAAGCTGGTGCTGATGACTATCTCGGCAAACCTTTTCATTTTGAGGAACTTTTAGCCCGTATTCAGGCAATTCTTAAACGGGTTCAACATCGTCCCCAAGAAAAACTTAGCGCGTTTGGTATTGAACTTGATGAAGAGCAACAAACTGTATTAATTAATGGTCAAGAGCAGGTTATATTAACAGCTTTAGAATTTCGCTTGTTACGTTATTTAATGACTCATCCCAATAAGGTTTTAAGCAAAAACCAGCTAATGGAACATATCTATGAATATGATGGTGATCCAGGAAGTAATGTTATAGAGGTTTATATTAACCGATTGCGGCATATTGTGGGTAAAGATTTAATTGTTAACCGTCGTGGTCAAGGTTATATATTCGGTGAAAATATATGATGTCTTTACAACAAAGATTAAATCGTGGTTTAACCTTAATCCTCTGTGTTGTGTTGTTTCTTCAATGGTTAGCCTCTGATATAGTGATTAGTGCTGTTGTAGAAAAACAAATGACCACTCGCTTGACTCATGACGGTGATTCTCTAATAGACACCCTCATCCCTAATAGTAAAAATCAATTGGTTTTCAATAGTTTTCACGTCGGTTCAGTCTACGAACAAGCATTTTCAGGACACTATTATGTAATACTAATTGACAACAATTTATATTACTCAAAGTCTTTACAAAATATACCTTTGAAGGTTAAACATTTAGATGTTGGAGAAAAAATTATTTATCATCTTAAGGATGGGCCAAAACATCAACCATTGCTTGTGTTGGGACGTAGTTTTAATCGATTAGGACATCAGGTTAGTATCAGTATTGCTGAAGATTTAACCAATATACATCATGATATTTCTGACATCCGCCTTACTTATTTGGGTTTATGTTTGATGATTTTGTTGTTATCAATTGTTTTGCAAACCATCAACGTTAAACAATCTTTACAACCACTTAAGATTATCCAAAAACAATTGATAGATGTTACTAACGGTAAAGAACAACAAATTACGGTGAAGAAAGTACCAAAAGAAATTAAGCCGTTAGTAATTGAAATTAACCGTCTTTTATTGTTAGTAGTTCGCCGTTTGCAACAATCACGCACAGCTATCGGAAATCTGGCCCATGCTTTAAAAACACCACTTGCAATGTTATTTAGAATTGCAGAAAACCCCATTTTTATCGAGCATCCTGAATTACAAGAACAACTGCTAACACAAACATCAACTATTCATCGTTACATTGAACGTGAACTGAAACGCGCCCGTATTTCTGGTTGTCAGCAAACAATTACTGTATTTAATCCTCATCAGGAATTGACTGCACTAATACATTTATTAAAAAAAATTTATGCAGAAAAAAATTTACAAATTGAACTCAACTCACCTGATGAATTAGTTAATTTTGACAGAGAAGATTTACTAGAATTGATCGGTAATTTACTAGACAATGCCTTTAAATGGGCCCAAAAACGTATATTAGTTGAAATCAGTTTTAAAGAAAATTTAGTCATTGCGATCGCGGATGATGGCCCTGGATGCAAGGAGGCTGATATATCATTACTTCCTCAACGTGGATTACGATTAGATGAATTAATTAAAGGACATGGCTTAGGCTTAACAATTGTTCATGATATTGTTGAATTCTATGGCGGTTCATTGGATTTTAGCCGCAGTCCGCAACTAGGTGGCTTTCTGGTCACGGTGATTTTACCCTTAGCCCAAAAAAATTGGACATAGTTGACCTTTTTAAGTTTCAATTTAACTACGCTTGCTAGGTTGGTCTAGAAACAGAGATTAGAATCACTCACCTGACGGGGTTAAAGTTGATCCCCCCAACCCCCCTTAAAAAGGGGGGCTATGTTCCCCCCTTTTTGGGGCTATGTTCCCCCCTTTTTGGGGCTATGTTCCCCCCTTTTTGGGGCTATGTTCCCCCATTTTTAAGGGGGGTTAGGGGGGATCTTCAAAGATTGAACATCACTAACCGAGCAGTATTGAGTTGACTCTAATCTTCCCTAACCAGAAAAGCCAATACAGTTATGACAAGCCCTTTTTTAACTTTTACTAGCTCTGACACATCTACACTTACTGGAGCTCTTTTAGCTGCTAATTCAGGAATCACGATCAATAATAGTTCAATAGCTTTAGACGCATCGGCACAAGAAGCGGTCAATTTTTATGATGGTTCCCTTTCTCCATTAGGCATTGGTGCGGGCTTGTTGCTTACTTCTGGGACTATGCCTGGCACGACAAATACTGTCGGCTGGTTTGGTACTGATAACAGTTCTAGTAGTGGCTTTAATAATGGCGATGCGGACATCAATGCAGTAGTGAATACGGTTTTCCAAACCCAATCTTTTGATGCCACAAGCTTATCATTTGATTTTAGCGTCGCTGATCCGAATGCAACATCAATCAGCTTTGATATTGTGTTTGGTTCTGATGAATATCCCGAATGGGTTGATGCTTTTGTTGATTCAGCCGTTGTTATAGTTAATGGTGTCAACTATGCACTATTTAACCACGATCCTAACCATCCTTTAAGTGTTGTTAGTTCAAACTTGGCCGCTGGTTATTTCCAAGATAATGCCAACAACGTTTTACCAATTGAATATGATGGTGTTAGCCATGTATTAAAAATAGTTGCACCAATTAATGTAGGTGGTGCAAATAACCATATTAAAATCGGCATTGCTGATACAGGCGACCATATTTACGATAGTGGTATATTTATCTCTAATTTATCAGCAGGTAATATTCCGGGATCTGGTGTGGTGATAACGCCCCCTAATTCCGGCACTGACAACAGCGACAACCTGACTGGAACATCGAAAGACGAATATTTTGATTTAAAAGCGGGTGATGATACCTGTTACGCTGGTTCAGGCGATGACATTATCGTAGCAGGTGCGGGTAACGACACCATTTATGGCGGTAGCGGCAACGATGAAATCAAAGGCGATGCAGGTGACGATGTTCTAGATGGTGGTGATGGCCTCTCAGATACTGCCGTCTATGCTGGAAATAGCAGTGATTATAGCCTTACATTTAACGCGGATGGTAGTTATACCATCTCTGACAATAAAATAGGCACAGCATCCGAAGGCAATGACACTTTGCTAGGTGTCGAACTCGTGAAGTTTAGCAATGGACTATTTGCATTAACGCCAGATGGTCTGAGTTCAGTTACCAATCCTAACCAACCGCCTACAAACACCCCTGGATCAGTCATTATCAGTGGCATTGGTTCAGCAGGAAGCGTCCTAACTGCGACGGTGAGCGATCCTGATGGCATATCGGGTGCTATCGGCTATGAGTGGCAAATTTCCAGCAATAATGGTGCAAGCTGGAACACTGTAAGCAATGACAGTAATACTTACACCGTTACTGCGGCTGATGTCGGCATGATGGTTCAAGTTGTGGCTAGTTACACCGATAATGGATCTATACTCGAAACCCCTGTTAGTGCAGCAAAAGCCATCCTGGAAACAAACAACGGTGATTTGGTTGTCACATTGATGCAACTTGCAGCACCTTTGGGTACTAGCACGATCAATCCATTAACAACCTTAATTCAAGATGCCATTGACTTAGGTTTATCCCCTAATCTTGCCGCCTTGAGTGTTAAGAATGTATTAGCTATTCCAGACACTATAAACCTTCAAACTTATGATGCTTACGCAGCTTTACAGGTAAATCCAAGCGACCCAACCGCCCTTCAAGTCGAAAAAGTTGCCGTGCAAGTTGCGATTTTGACATCACTTTCTGATGATGATACTGGCATTAATCTGACTTCGGCTATTGTTACGGCTGCGGAAAACAATCAGATACTAGATCTTGCCAACGCCAATGACCTCGCGGGTATTCTTGGGCTTAATATTACAGGTTTAACCAAAGAAAATTATCCCCAACCCCTCAAAGAAATTTTCGACCGTAATAAGAGTATGTCCGATGCCATTGCTGACGGTGGCGGTGTCAGTGTCATCGAGACAGAATGGCAGGATTTGCTCAGCATCCAGGATGGCATCAATTCAACCTCGATCGCCGATCTTAGCATCCATGTTAACCAGGCACCAACTGGAACCGCAACGGCAGCCTTAGCTGAAGGCACGGAAGGTTTAGCTTATACCCTTAACGGTGCTGATTTATTGATGGGTTTCAGTGACCCAGACGGTGGCGTTTTATCCGTAACTGATCTTTCTGCTGCCGTTTCCGGTAGCTTTACCGATAATGCGGATGGTACTTGGACATTTACCCCAGATGCCAATTACAATGGCCCGGTAGAACTAACCTATACAGTCATTGATGGGCAAGGTGGCAGCGCATCTGCCAGCCAACTGTTTGTTATCGCGCCGAATACAGTAACTCCCGTCAATAATGATCCCACAGGTTCAGCCATAGCAACTCTAGCTAATGGCACTGAAGACACAAACTATACCATTAGTGCTAATAAGCTACTAGAAGGGTTTAGCGATGTAGATGGGGATATCTTGTCAATTTCTGGATTAACTGCCAACAACGGTGGATTAATTGACAATCAAGACGGTACTTGGACATTTACCCCTAATACAAACTACAACGGGCCCGTTAACTTAAGCTACAGCGTGATTGATGGCAACGGCGGCAGTGTTGCGGCTGACCAAAGTTTCAATCTAGAGGCGGTAAATGATGCTCCCACAGGTTCAGCCATAGCAACTCTAGCTAATGGTACTGAAGACATAAACTATACTATTAGCGCAAATAAACTACTAGAAGGTTTTAGCGATGTTGATGGGGATATCTTGTCAATTTCTGGATTAACTGCCAACAACGGCGGATTAATTGACAATCAAGACGGTACTTGGACATTTGCCCCTAATACAAACTACAACGGACCCGTTAACTTAAGCTACAGCGTCATCGACGGCAACGGCGGCAGTGTTGCGGCTGACCAAAGTTTCAGTCTAGAAGCGGTAAATGATGCTCCCACAGGCACAGCCTCTGCGATCTTGGTTTCTGGTACTGAAGACACAAACTATACTATTAGTGCTAATAAGCTACTAGAAGGTTTTAGCGATGTTGATGGCGATATCTTGTCAATTTCTGGATTAACTGCCAACGAAGGTGGATTAGTTGACAATCAAAACGGTACTTGGACATTTGCCCCGAATACAAATTACAACGGCCCCGTTAACTTAAGCTACAGCGTCATCGACGGCAACGGTGGCAGTGTTGCGGCTGACCAAAGTTTCAATCTAGAAGCGGTAAATGATGCTCCCACAGGTTCAGCCATAGCAATTCTAGCTAATGGCACTGAAGACACAAACTATACTATTAGTGCTAATAAGCTACTAGAAGGGTTTAGCGATGTAGATGGGGATATCCTGTCAATTTCTGGATTAACTGCCAACGAAGGTGGATTAGTTGACAACCAAGACGGTACTTGGACATTTACCCCTAATACAAACTACAACGGGCCCGTTAACTTAAGCTACAACGTGATTGATGGCAACGGCGGCAGTGTTGCGGCTGACCAAAGCTTTCAAGTGCTTGCCGATGTTTTGGGTTCCCCTCCGGTAGCTAATGATGACACAATAGCCACATTGGAGGAAAAACGGGTAACAGTGAACGTACTGGCTAACGACACTGATCTAAATAACGATGGGTTGGCTATTTCTGTTTTTGATTCAACCAGTGTCAATGGCGGAAAAATTGCCCTCAACGCAAATGGCACATTGACTTACTCTCCATTGGATGATTTTACTGGTGTAGACAGCTTTACTTACAAAGCAACTGACGGGCAAAATCAATCAAATACTGCAACCGTCAATATTTTCGTCTTGAATAAAGAGAAAGTTGAATCAAAGGTATCAACCACATTATCGGATACTCAACTCAATTTACAGTTAGATGGCAAAGCCAATATTAACGGTACTGGCAATCAATGGGATAACAAGTTGATCGGTAATAAAGGGAGTAATATTCTTGATGGTAAAAGCGGTAATGACTATCTTGACGGTAAAGCAGGAAATGACATCCTTCTTGGTGGTATCGGTAATGATGTCTTAAATGGCGGCGACGGTAATGATGTGTTAAATGGCGGCGACGGTAATGATATATTGCTTGGTGGCGCAGGTAAAGATATCCTGACAGGAGGCGATGGAGCGGATATTTTCTGGTTTAATACTACCCCCAATGCTTCATCTAATGTTGACACTATTACCGATTTTGTCTCCGGTACCGATCACTTACTTTTCAAAGGTATCAATCTGGGTGTACCTAGTCAATTCCACATCGATGATAAGCGATTCTTATCCAATAGCACAGGCATAGCTACAACTATCGACCAACGCTTAATCTATAATCAGTCTAGCGGTCAGCTTTACTATGATAGTAATGGCAGTGGCGCTGGTCACTCGGTTTTGGTTGCCATCTTGCCAACCTCCTCGGCATTAACAGCGTCAGACATTTTGGTAGTTTAGCTTGCCCGTTGTTAACTTAGACTGAGGGGTTATACCGCTACGCGGAAGGCAAAAGGCAATGGTTCGACAAGCTCACCAACCAGGCAAAAGGCAAAAGTAGAATACAATAAGGTTTCAGCTTATGCCAACGTCCTAACTTTAATGCGTAGTGCCATAGATACTGAGCTAAGCCCCTCATGTTCTCTGTCGGAAATATTCGGCAATTGCTTATAATTTTATGATGCTTTTGCTTGCAAAAATCCCATTAAATTTTGCAGGAATTCTTGACTTAAACCATTAGCATTGGTTCCCATGCTTTCATTCTCCATAACATCAGGCTCAGAAGCAAAATTAGCCGTAATCATCGGTAATTCTTCTACTAAATTAACCACCATTAAACGAAAGGCAATCTGTTGTACTTTTTCGATAGGTAATCGTAATTGTTCAGCAACAGCTTTCAAGGAATAATGATCATCTGTAAATTCCCAGACTTGCCATTCCAATTGATTAAGATGTAAATGGGGTTTATTTTTAACGATACTGGTTAAAGAAGAAGTCGGATCAGGTAATTTATACTTTAAGGCCGACCAATCTTTTAAAGCCCGTAAACCAGCTAAACTTACCTCGGCCCCTGGACTACTTAAGCCAGTGGTTTCTATCATGGGTAAAATACCATGAGAATCAAATTCAAATTGAGCATCAGCAATAGCAAATAAAGCACAAATTTGCTGCATTACTTGGACATAAAACAAGAGTTTTAGTTGCTCTGCTTCGATTAAATTGTGGGACTTTAAAAACAACCCTAATGGGTTTCCTTGTAGATGACTTTCGCTTAGTTTAGCTGCTGCTTGAGCCTTAATCCAACCCCGTTGCACAATTAAGGATAATAACCCTTGATTATCTAAACGGTTACTCGCTGCAATAATTCGCCCTTGACGCAACCAAATATAATAGGTTTTCTGGGAAGTATTGGAAGATAAGGGGCGTAACGTCAATCTTCCGGTTTTTTGTCCTTGTTCTAAAAATTGAAAAATTTCCGGTAGAGAAAATTCTGATAAATATCCAGTAATTGCCATGGCGACTTCTCTTTTAATCTGCTATCTGTGAATAATGTTAAGATTCTGCGGGATAACTCTTAAACCAGACATTTCTGCATTAATTCTTTCACTAAAGCAATGACTGCTTGAGCAACGGAACTTTGTTCATTGGCATTAACATTAATTATAATAGGACAGTCATTTTTATCAGGATATCCTAATGCAATGGCAACATTTTCAGGAAACCAAGCCCCAGGACAATCTGTATGAGTTAAACCAATAATCATCGGGATTTTAGCCCGTTGATTCATAAAGTTAATAATCCGTCTAGCATAACGAAATTCACTCGGACGATGAGCCGCAACTAAAATCATATAGGCATGGGCTTTACAGATTAAAATATCCCACATAAAATCAAAGCGCGATTGTCCTGGTGTTCCATAAAGATGTAAGGCCATTTGAGGACTAAATTGTAAACGCCCAAAATCAAAAGCAACGGTTGTTTTTTGCTTGATTAATTGGGTTTCATCAGTGGCAATTCGATCCGTATCAACAGGGGTAATTTCACTCACAGATCGAATAAAAGTAGATTTACCTGCTCCGACTGGCCCAGTCACCACCAAACGCATAATCTCCATAACAAATCTTTCTCCCTGCTATTATTAAAAGGAATAGATTAATCAGAAACAGAAAGCAGTCATCAGCTTAATGCTTAATCCTTAATAGTGATTACCGATGACTGTCCAGACAATTACTATTTAAGTCATTACTAATTTTAGTTCACTGAGAGCATTCTTGATTTCTAAAAAGAGGATTCCTTGTTTAACTGCTTTGCTGGCTAAGACCAAGAATACGGCATCAGCACCACAGCTACTTAAGACCCCATAACCATCGTTACCTTCAACATAAATCCGGTCAATACTGCCTCTTGATAATTCGCCACCAATCCTTTCTCCTAAAGAAAGCATCGCTGCGGACATAGCAGCTACCCGTTCTTCGTCCATATTCGCAGGTAAAGTTGAAGCGAGGGATAAACCATCAGGAGTAACTAAAGCAGCCCCTTGAACATCATTCGTAGCAGAAACAAAATTTTGTAAGATGTGATTGAGTTTGTCAACATTAATAGCCATAATTTTTGTCCTTGTTAGATTCAAGTAATCGGTAATTTAAGACAGAAGGGAGAAAGAAAAATACTTTTTTATGCGGTGGCGTGTTGCCCTGCACCTGTAGAAATTAAGCGACGGAATAAGCCCTCCGTCCAACCTGTTTCTTTGAGAACAGCACTGGAAGAAACTTCAACATAAGCTTGCTCAATAAATGCTAAATCAATCATACAAATTTTGCCTAAAGCATTTCTTAAATCATCATTTTTGCCTTCTGCTTGTAGTTTATCACCTACTGCTCGAACAACGGTAGCCATAGCAGGAACAACGTGCTGCGGCCCGATGCCAATTTGCACATGAACTAGGCCAATTCGCCAGCGACGATCTGCATAAGAATTACCCCATTCATCAATGCCTGTAAACATTTCTAGAAACCATTGAACAAAGGTTTCCCGTAAGCGGTGCATACGCCCTTCTTTTGCATTAATAATGGCACTCATCTCTGGATCACGTCCGAGATAATTATAGAAGTGATCGGCCATTTCTTCCGCGACTTTTTGGCCCCAGTCTGCTCCTGCTTTCAGTATAGCTTTATCTTCATTACTGAAAATCATTCTGGCTTCCATCTTTGCCATAAATTCTTGTGGATTTAAGGACATATCTGTGATCTCCTGCTAATATTTTTTAAACATTTCTTGTCTCTTTTACACTAACAGATAGTCTTAGTAATTGACTTGCTTTTTGTTAGGAATTGAGGTGTTTTTCAACATGACTTTATTATGGCAAGTTTAGCCCAGAAAAGATAACCGAGGCATTACTTATCTTTTATAAACTAATATAAACAGTTTGTTTCAAGATAGACTAAAAAAAGTCGAACTTCTCAAAATGTTACTTTTATTAATGAATAATCTTTAATTTTTAAAACGGGGCTTAACAGTTAATATCCTTGAATCATCATGCTTTGAGGCTTTTTGAGACTTAATTAATTAAGAAAATTGAGACAAAAAGTATAAAGATTGTTTGTTGATAAAAGTTTACGAACAGATTTATATTTAAAATAATTAAGAAACTGTAACATCTGTAATTTATTTTAATTTATATTTACAATTGCTTCTTGCTTACAGTAGGGGCCAAGGGCCGTTGTCCCCTATCGTAATTGTATCTGACTACTTATTGAGGGCATAAAAGTATAAAAAGGGTCAGTGTTCCTCAGAAATCGGTTCTACAATAGGTGAAGATACATAACCTTCTCCTAAGTGCTATGCTCTCACAAATTGTGCGCCCCCTTGTTCAAACACAAGTTCGCTTGTTGGCCAACTCCCATACCACTCAGACAACCCTGATTGACACCATTGTCCGTTGGTTGGGTTATATTGGGGTTAATGCGAAGGTGACTCAATTAGCCCCTGACTGCGATCGCATCAAGGTTTCTTTGACAGTAGGTAAGCCAGATTCCTGCGATACTCAAGATTGGCAGCGCATTTTAGAGAATTTGCGCTCACCCCATCACCTTGAGGTGCCTTCTCAGGAAAACTATCATAAGATGAATGGGTCACAGCAATCACAAATTGCCTGTCTTTTAGCTTATTTAATTCAAATTAGTGATCCTAAGCAGGAAATTACTTGGCAAGATGTAGAAAATCAATTAACCCCGATGAAGCTTGATCCCTTGATTTTAGATGGGATAAAAGCTGCGATGAAAGTGACTCAATCTCAGGATTTATTGGAAAAAATTGATCCAGATGTCGCAGCAAGTGCTTTTCCTATTGCGGTTAAAATTGCTTGGTTAGATCAAGAAATTAATCCCCATGAAAATCAAGCCCTTTCTGCTTTATTGGGAGCGATGAAATCGGAAAATTAACAGCGTTTAAGTTCCCCCAAGGTTAAAATAATCTGATCAATCACTTCTCGTAATTGGGAGGGTGATAAATTTGATTGATTGACCAAAATACTAAATACTAATGGGGAATAATTGGGGGGTTCAAGATAACCTGATAAACTGGAAATACCGGAAAGGGTTCCTGTTTTTGCTGCCATTCTTCCCTCAATTATGGTATCTTGAAAACGGTTCTTTAGGGTTCCGCTTCTTCCAGCTACCGCCAAAGAATTACGGTAGATATTCCCTTGGGATCTTTTAATCATCAAGTCTAAAATGGTGACAAATGCTTCTGGAGTTGCTAAATTATGACGAGATAATCCTGAGCCGTCTTTGAGTTGATAAAGATCGGTATTTAATCCTAGGGTTTTTAAGGTTTCTTGGATGTTTTCTATGGGGCTTATTTCTGAGGTATCAGAGGCAAAAAGATTGAGTAAACTTTCTGCATACAAATTATTACTATTTTCATTAGTTTCTTTGATAAGAGTAGCTAATGATGGGGATTTAATTGTTGTTAATTGTTTCAATTTTTCTGCTGTGTTAGTCTGAGTAATTATTGATGATTGAGTGATGATAAATCCTTCTTTTTCTAAGGCATTTTGTAGGGAGTTTAAAAAATAATTTGCCGGATCAACAACCGCTAAACCGAAGGGATCAGGTTCAGAATCAATTGCTAATTTTCCGGTAATTGTTAATAAAGGTTTAGCAAAATCTCTCTGAATTGTAATCGAATAAGGGGTATTTTGAGAAGCCGTTAAGGTTTGATTGTTAATTTGCCATTGTTGTCCCGCAATTAAATCTGACCATTCTAATTGTAAAGGTTCATCAATTTCTTGAGGTATTAAAGTTAAAGTAACTGTATTTTCATTAAGTATTAAACGGTTAACTGATGTAGCATAATAAAATTGAATATCTTCCCATTCCCAAGTTAAATTGATCGGGTTAATATTACTTTGATTATCTTCTACAATTAATTGCTCAATGCGTCTAATCCCCTTATTTTTAAACTCTGCTGCTAACTGGTTTAATTGTTCCGTTTTAAAGGTCGGATCACCCTTTCCAACAAGCTTTAACACCCTTAAATTTGGTGCTATTCCTTGGCTATAAATGGGGGTATTAATACGAAAATCTGGGCCAAACTTCACTAAAGCTGCTGCTGTAGTTAAAAGCTTCATATTGGAAGCAGGAATAAAAAACTTTTGCGAATTTAGCTCATATAATGTTTCATTGTTATCCAAGTTTTTCACTAAAATTCCCCAAGGCGATCGCTTGACAGTTTCCCCTTCAATAAGCTGTTCAATTCTTGTCTTTAAATGAGCTTGACAAAATTGTTCAGAGGACTTTTGTTTGATTAATTTTGAGCCTAAATTATTGCGTTCAAAAGCTAGAGATTTTTGAGAAAATTGAGCAACAAATAAGATTAACAAAAGACTCCATGAGGAGCAAAAATGTCGAAATAGATTCAACGAGACAAACAAATAATTCATAAGCAAGCCAGATTTAAGTTAGAATAGAAATTAACCGATTAATCAGCAAAAAAATATTTTATCATTAACAAGTGTCCCAATAAGAGATAAAATAAAAAACAAGAGACAGCTAACAAGTTCAATAAATTGGCTAAACTACAGGAGAATTGTCTACTATGACTTATGATTATGACCTATTTGTGATTGGTGGAGGTTCAGGCGGAATTGCCACTGCGAGACGGGCCGCAGAATATGGGGCTAAAGTAGGATTAGCAGAAGTTGGTCCCTTAGGGGGAACTTGTGTTAACAAAGGCTGTATTCCCAAAAAATTAATGGTCTATACTTCTCATTTTCCCTCTCTTTTTCAAGAGGCTGAAGGTTACGGTTGGAGTCCAGTCAAAAGCACCTTAGATTGGGATAAGATGGTAACAGCCGTTAACCAAGAAGTAGAACGTCTCAATGGAATTTATCAGAGAATGTTAGATAATTCCAAAGTAGAACTTTATCGGGACTATGGAAAGTTACTTGATGCCCATACCATTGTAGTAGGCGAGAAACAAATTACGGCTGATAAAATTTTAATTGCTGTTGGGGGTCATCCCGTTAGACCAAATATTCCAGGGATCGAAAATACTATTATTTCCGATCAAATGTTTACCCTTCCCGAACAACCAAAACGGATTGTAATTTGGGGGGGGGGATATATTGGAGTAGAATTTGCCTGTATTATGCACGGGTTAGGTTCAGATGTTATTCAAGTGATCCGCCGTGATAAAATTTTAAGGGGATTTGATGAAGATCTGCAAAGCCTCATCCAAGAATCAATGGAACATCATGGTATTCGTATTCTCAAAAACTGTGAAATCACCTCCATTGAACAAACATCTCAAGGCCTAAAAATTGCCTTACAAGGCGAACAAAATACCGAGATGGTGTTAGCGGATACCATTGGTTTAGCCGCAACCGGAAGAAAACCCAATTTAGAGAATTTAGGGTTAGAAAAGGCGGGGGTTGAAGTCAAAAATGGAGCGATCGCCGTTGATAAATATAGCTGCACCAGTCAACCGAATATTTATGCCGTGGGAGACTGTACCGATCGCATTAATTTGACCCCTGTAGCCATCAATGAAGGGCGGGCCTTTGCAGATACAGAATTTGGCGGTAAACCCCGTTTAATGAGCCATGAAAACGTTCCTTCAGCCGTCTTTAGTTATCCCGAAGCGGCCACCGTTGGCTTGACAGAAGCAGAAGCCAAAGAACAATATGGGGAAGATGCAATTAAAGTGTATCGCAGCAAATTCCGTCCCATGTACTATGTGTTACCAGGGAAAGAAGAAAAAACCCTGATGAAATTAGTGGTACATCAAGAAAGCGATCGGGTTTTAGGGGCCCACATGGTAGGAGATCATGCCGCAGAAATTATTCAAGGAGTAGCGATCGCCGTGAAAATGGGAGCGAAAAAAGCCGATTTTGATGCAACCGTTGGCATTCATCCTAGTTCTGCCGAAGAATTCGTAACCATGCGTTAGGATAATGGGGAGCATAATGTTTTAGCGCAAAGCATAATGCTTCCCCTATTTCCCAAAAGATTGAGTAATGTTTGTCATAGTACGAAAAAGTTTATCGGGTTTGTCAGGAAAAGCTTGAAACTCAAATCTTTGGTAAAACTTCACTGCTTCGTCATCAATTGCCTCTACCACCACGGCAAAACAACCAGTCATTTGACTGACTCCCAGACTTCTATACAAAGCATCCATAATCAATAACTTCCCCCAGCCATATCCTCTATAATCAAGATCTACCGCTAATCTCCCGATTAAAGTCACGCCAACTATCGGATATTTTGGCAATTTTTTCACCATAATTTGGGGTAGATGTTCGAGATTGATACCACTCATAGATAGGGTGTAATAGCCAATTATTTTTTGGTATTCTCGCTCAACAATAACATAGGGAATGGCGATATTTCTTTTCTTATCTTGGATGGCCATAGAATGCAGGTATCGATCCAATTTTTCGTTACCACAGCCAAAAGCATCCCGATTGTGATGTTGTTCGAGGGGTTCTATCAAAAAATCAACCGAGTCCGGGGCCAACAACCTTTTGCGCCTCTACTTATTCATCTTCATCATTTTTTTGTACCATTGGGCATCAGCATAAGCTGTTTGCCTAGGAGCAGGGGGATTTAACAAAGCGTCTGCGAAAGTGGCCCGATCTCTCTCGGTCAACTCTATAAGGAAATGAGCTTTGGTTGAATCTGTGTTTAGTTTTGTAGTCATAACCGACACATTAAAAACTATGTTTATCCTATCACATAAATACGCTTTGCAGCCGTACATTTTCTGCTTTTGATGAAAAGATAGTCTTTTGAGTAAACTTCCGAGGTCTGACTTCCATCTAGTGGCATTAGGGGTTTATCATTAGATACGGAGTATTATGTGATTCCAACATCAGCTAAATCATAATCTAAAAGCGTCAGCATAAGAGATTATCCAATCACGAAGATCGCTGAAAAGTATAGAGAACCCACTATGACGGACGAGCAACAACAACTAGAAACCCCCATAGAAAACCCCCTAGAGGAGTCAGTGAAAGGGACAGAGGCCATAGACGAAACTTCTACCCCAACGGAGACAACCGTTGAGGTAGAAGTAGAAACAGTTACCGTAGAAGGGACTCAAGAAGAACCTCAACCAGAGCAAGTTATCGCCACCCTAGCGGAACAAATTGAAGCCCTTCAGCAAAAACTCAAAGAACAGGCCGAACAATTTGAGGCACTCAAAAGCAGTCATATTCGGTTAACCGCCGAATTTGATAATTACCGCAAACGTACTGCCAAAGAAAAACAAGAATTAGAAACCCAAGTCAAATGTAAAACCATTGGGGAACTCTTATCCGTTGTCGATAACTTTGAACGGGCCCGTAACCAAATTACCCCGGCCAATGATGGAGAAGCCACCATTCACAAAAGTTATCAAACCGTTTACAAAAATCTCGTCGATAGTCTCAAACGGTTAGGAGTTGGCCCCATGCGTCCCGAAGGTCAACTTTTTGATCCCCTCTATCATGAAGCTATGTTACGGGAATACACCAATGAGTACCCAGAAGGAACCATTATCGAAGAATTGGTGCGAGGTTATCTCCTAGGAGAACAGGTGTTGCGCCATGCCATGGTAAAAGTTGCTGCCCCGAAACCTGTGGAAGAAGAAGAAACCCCGCCAACCCCTGCGGAACCAACATCAGGGGATTAATTTAGGCAATTACGCCTAAACCATGACTGAGATTAGTGGGTAAGATAAATATTAGGAGAAGCCTTTGCCAGAATTACTGAAAAGCCTGGATAACTTCTCCAAACTTTTTTTGTTAAGAGAGATCATTACTACAAGAATGCTATGGGAAAAGTCATTGGCATCGACCTAGGGACGACCAATAGTTGTGTCTCCGTCTTGGAAGGCGGAAAACCCATAGTCATCCCTAACTCAGAGGGGGGACGGACTACCCCTAGTATTGTGGGGTTTGGCAAGGGAAGTCAACGTCTCGTCGGTCAGTTGGCTAAGCGGCAAGCTGTCACCAATGCTGAAAATACCATTTACAGCATTAAGCGATTTATTGGGCGACGCTGGGAAGAAACCGAAGAAGAGCGATCGCGGGTTCCCTATCAATGTGTTAAGGGGCGCGATGATACGGTGAGCGTAGATATTCGGGGCAGTCAGTTTACGACCCAAGAAATTTCAGCAATGATACTGCAAAAGCTGAAAACCGATGCAGAAAATTATTTGGGAGAACCCGTCACAGAAGCGATCATTACCGTTCCTGCCTATTTTACCGATGCTCAGCGACAAGCGACAAAGGATGCGGGAATTATTGCGGGGTTAGATGTCTTGCGGATCGTTAATGAACCGACGGCCGCGGCCTTGGCCTATGGTTTAGATAAACAAGATGAAGAACAATATATTTTAGTATTTGATTTGGGTGGGGGAACCTTCGACGTATCGATTTTACAACTGGGTAATGGGGTTTTTGAAGTTAAAGCAACGGCTGGTAATAATCATTTAGGGGGAGATGATTTTGATAATATTATTGTTCGTTGGATGGTAGAAAACTTTAAGACTAAGGAAAATTTAGATCTGAGTGGGGACAAAATGGCTGTCCAGCGACTACGAGAAGCAGCCGAAAAAGCCAAAATTGAATTATCGAGTATGTTGAATACCTCGATCAATCTCCCTTTTATTACCGCCGATGAAAATGGGCCGAAACACCTAGAAGCTGAACTGAGTCGATCTCAGTTTGAAGAATTAACCAAAGACTTATCTCACGCGACCTTAGAACCTCTAAATCAAGCTCTGCATGATTGTGAACTCGACGTAAAAGAACTAGAAAGGGTGATTTTAGTTGGGGGTTCCACGCGAATGCCCGCAATTCATCGCATGATTCAACAGGTATTCCCCCATAGTCAAATGGATCGTTCAATTAATCCTGATGAGGCGGTTGCGTTGGGGGCAGCCATTCAAGGGGGAGTTTTGGGGGGTGAAGTCAAGGATGTGCTGTTATTGGATGTTACGCCCCTATCTTTGGGCATTGAAACCCTAGGGGAAGTCTTTACGAAAATTATTGAACGCAATACCACTATTCCTACCAGTAAGTCTCAAGTTTTCTCCACTGCAACTGATGGTCAAACCTCGGTAGAAATTCATGTTCTTCAAGGGGAAAGGGCCATGGCCAATGACAACCGTAGTTTGGGGAAGTGTCTTCTGGCAGGTATTCCCCCCGCCCCCAGAGGGGTGCCACAAATTGAAGTGAGTTTTGATATTGATGTCAACGGGATTTTAAAAGTGGCGGCCCAAGATCAAGGGACGGGTAAAGAACAGAGGATTATTATTAGTCATACAGGGGGCTTAAAATCTGCTGAAATTGAGCGAATGCAGCAAGAAGCTCAACAATTTGCTGAACAGGATCGTCGTCGGATGCAGATGATTGAAGTCCGAAATCAGGCGGATAGTTTATTCCATACCTATGAAACGACTGTGAATGAAAATGCTGAGTTGATCCGTGATGAGTTGAAATTCCAGAGTAAACAGAAGAAAGAACAACTAGAGGCTGCTTTAAAGAATTCTGGCGTGAGTCTAGAAAAATTAAAAGCCTATGTTGATGAGTTCCGACAAATTATTCTGGCCATTGGTACAGAAGTCTATCAGCAAGCAAGTCCCAATAAAGGGTTCCAAGAGACGTTTAATACCATGGGAGAAGCTTTAACCACTCAAATTACGCCTCAACCTCAACCCCAAACTCAGTCATCTTTTGGTACGACTATGCCCTATCAAACCACCGCTTCAATTGATCTCGACTCCCTAGCCGATTTTGATAATACGGATGATCTCGACACAGAAAATTTAGAGGTGACGTTCAGTTTTGATGAGGATGAAACCATTGCTAATGATTATGAAGCTGTTGATTAAAGAAGACTGGCTAATTTAATGACAAAAATTGAACTAATTGTAGAAGATCCAGGCGATCGCTTAGATCTTTGGTTATCAAACCATCTTTGTGATCTCTCCCGTTCCCATCTTCAAAAACTGATTGAACAGGGAAATGTTACCCTAAATAATGAAGTTTGTACTAATAAGAAAATTAAGGTAAGATTAGGCGATCGCTTACAAATTTCTCTCCCTTCTCCTCAACCTTTAGCATTAGAACCCGAAGCGATACCCTTAGATATTTTATATGAAGATGATGCGCTAATTATTATTAATAAACCTGCGGGATTAGTGGTACATCCTGCCCCTGGTCATAACAGAGGAACCCTAGTTCATGCCCTATTATATCACTGTTCTAATTTAGCAGGAATTGGAGGGGTACAACGGCCTGGTATTGTTCACCGTTTAGACAAAGATACCACAGGGGCGATTGTGGTAGCAAAAACAGATTTTGCTCATCAACATTTACAAGCACAACTTAAGCATAAAACAGCCAGACGAGAGTATTTAGGTGTAGTTTATGGTGTTCCAATTAATAAGCAGGAAGATGGGCAAAAAATAGACAACGGAGTGATTAATTTACCCATTGGTCGTCATCCTGTTGACCGAAAAAAAATGGCAGTTGTTCCCATTGAAAAAGCTGGAAGAGAAGCAGTTACTCATTGGAAAAGTTTAGAAAGATTGGGGAATTATACCTTAATGGAGTTTCGCTTAGAAACAGGAAGAACTCATCAAATAAGGGTGCATAGTAGTTACATTGGTCATCCTATTGTTGGCGATGCTTTGTATAGTTCTAATCATTCTATTGGGGTTAATTTATCAGGACAAGCATTACACGCTTATAAACTTAGTTTAGTTCATCCTGTGACGGGGGAAATAATTGAAGCGATCGCCCCATTGCCGAGTGAATTTAATAAGCTTTTAGCAAGTTTGCGACACAAAATTAAGTCTACTTGATTACGACAATTAATCATTGTTAAATAAACATAATAATTATTCTTCTATTTAATTAATTTTTTCCAGACTTTTTGTACAAATAATTGACCCATTCTTAAGATAGTTAAGTCCTTAATATCTCCTGAATGTTGAGATTTATGGTCAAAAAAGAGATTAATATCATCTAGAATTATTTCTAATCGTTTGATAATATTCTCACCGCGATATTCATCTAAAACCTGTGGTGATAAGGTTAACTTTTCTGATGAATTAACCGCTTTTAAAATACGTTTTACATCATATTCTGTTGAATAACCTGCAATTTTATAACAATTAAATCCAGGATCTAAATAATCAGAAAGTCCCCCATTAATACTTGAAAAAACTTGACATCCACAGGCTAAAGCTTCCATAGGTTGTAGTCCAAAACCTTCACTAACTCGCTGTTGCGCCCAATATTCTGCTGAGTCATAAAGATAGACTTTAGACTGATTAAAAATCGCGGCTAAATCTTCAACAAAAGAATTGATAACAACTACATTACAGTGTTTTTTCAAACCAGGAATTAACTGTTTTAATAGATATTCGGAGGATTTTCTAGCTTGAATTAAAACATCAACATCTCGCTCTAAATTTAAGTTAGTAAACTCATCAGAAATTTGATTAGGTAAATAATAAATTAAAGCATTAGGGGATTTTTGTCCCCAATAACCCATAGTATTGCGACTAACGGTTATAATAGGAATGCTGGAGGGTAACTTAAATCCATAACCCGCACTATGAGCATGATAAATCACATTATAAGGCTTTAATTTAGCCGCTAATTTAGGAACATCAAACCCCCAACTAATTACAAAAATAACGTCATCTAAATTTGATTTTTTAAGAATATCATCTAAAAAAAGATTGTCGGTTTCTCGTTGACGATAGGTAACAATAGCTGAGGAACAGACTTTTTTTGCCAAATTAAACGCCTTTAATTCGGCAAAAAGTCCGCCACAAGCAAATTTTTTCCCTGTTCCTGGTACTAAAAAATAAAGTTTTCTCATCGGTTAACTTTTCTCCTTATGAGAATTGATAAATGTGCGCTTCTTGGATAGGATAGTTAAGGAGTTCAATTTCAGTCTGATCCTAACTTTTTGGGAAGGTCTAAGGGAATTTTACCATCATCGACTCTTATTTATCCGTTCTCATATTTACAAATAGGAAATAAACGATTATGACAATTTGGGTAAATGAACAAATAGATCCCTGTGGAATTGTGTATTCTTGTATTGCTTGCTATGATGAAAAAGCGGCAAAAGACTGTCATCAAACCTGGTTAAATAATCTGACAGAAGACCAAAAACGAGAAGGTTGGGTTGCTTGTTTAAGAACAGTAGAATCTTGGGATGATGTGCCAGTTAATGCCCTTAAATTGAGTGTTTAGAACGCGGGATTTGCAGAATTAAAAACAGAGGAAGAAAATTCTAGCCAAAGAACCTTAAAAAAACCCAGATAGTAGCAAGATATCTGGGGTTTTTCAGTAAGTATTGATAAGATTAAGTCAACAATCTAATTAATCAAGATATCCCATTAATAAAGCAGGATCATCAATATCATTAGAAGCAACAGGACGGTTTCCCATCACAGTATAAGTTTCACTGACGTTTAAATGACTCACCATGATAGGACGTTGCCCAGAAATAGTCAGGGTTCCGGCGACTTCCATCGCACTAGCAACCACAGGACGATTCCCACCGACGGATTTATAGGTACTCACGATGTCGAGGTGACTTGCTTCAATGGGACGGTTTCCAGGAAGATGGCCAGGTTCCGTAATTAATTGAATACCTTGGGCAGTTTTGCTAGTCTTTTCCTTGACGGATAAGGCACTGGTGGCTTGTTTTTCTTGGCTACGGCCACTGCGGGTCATCGTTTTGCTGGTACTGGTTGCCTTTTCTGTCTCTGGGGTTTGAGTACCGTTTGCTTCAAGCTTTTCCGTTGTCATGTTATTTATCTCCTGAATGTTATTATCATGGCTTGGGGGATGAAGGACACTAAGAACTTCTCTGATCTGCTACATAGCATACTTGCTGTGTTAATAATAAACCCCCAGACCCCTTTAGCCTAGTCTTAGGGAAAAAAATCTTGAAAAATTAGAATGGGGCCCTGTTCGTAAGTTCTTTAGGTATTTATGGCTAATATCAATCTGATAAATTATTCTAATAATACTCCAAAATTTATTTTTTATGTTGGCAAAGAGTCCTTACTAATGTACAAATAAACTTGTTTTAATTCAACAATAAAAACAATTCATCTCAAAAAAAATGCTATAATTTTGAGGGAAATAATTAAAATAAATAAAAATTATACCATGAAAATTATTCTATAAATTCTATTAACAAACTCATCAACTAATATAATATAACAAGAATACACGATATGCCATTATATTCCTTTGAAGAAAAATACCGACGTTTACGACAAGAATTATTCGGTGGGGCGATCGCCCTAGGGGGTGTTTTTTGCCTGGGAACCTTATGGTATTGGTTGATCGCAAAATGGTCAATCATCGAAGCTGCTTATATGACCACGATCACCCTATCAACGGTAGGATTTTCAGAAGTTCAACCTTTAGATGAGAAATCCCGACTGTTCACCATTGCTTTAATTTTCATGGGAGTGATTACCATTGGTTATATTGCTAATCGTTTAACCGAAGCCTTAATTCAAGGTTATTTTCAAGAAGGAATTCGACAAGGACAGGAGAGACGCTTGATAGACACCTTAGAAAACCATTGTATCGTTTGCGGATTTGGACGCACTGCCCGTCAGGTGGCTCTAGAATTCACCGCTGAAGAAGTTCCCTTTATTATTATCGATTCCCGTCCTGAACAAGTAGAAGAAGCTGAACAATTAGGTTACATTGTTATACAAGGAGATGCTACCCGTGATGAATGTCTGATCAATGCCAGAATAGACAAAGCTGTATGTTTAGTCTCTGCCTTAACCTCCGATGCAGAAAACCTCTACACTGTTTTATCGGCCAAAACCTTAAACCCCAAAATACGAGCGATCGCCCGTGCGAGTAGCGAGGAAGCGGTCTTAAAATTACAAAGGGCGGGGGCTGATGCGGTTGTCTCTCCCTATATTACTGGGGGAAGACGGTTAGCGGCGGCGGCGTTGCGGCCACAAGTAATGGACTTTGTGGATGGAATTTTAACAGGAACCGATCGCACCTTCTACATGGAAGAATTTCTGCTTGATCCCAAGTCTTGTCCTTGTGTGGGGCAAAGCTTGAGTGAAGCAAGACTGAGACTTCAATCAGGGGCCTTAGTCTTAGCCATTCGTCGGTCTGATGGGACTTTAATTGGGGGCCCCACGGGAGAAACAGAATTAATGGCCGGGGACTTATTAATTTGTATGGGAACCCCTGAACAGCTAAGGCAACTCAACCAAATTTTAGGGCCAATTCGCTCTTCTTCAACTGCTCGTCCACCGAGACAAAAGTAATAGATCTGCTACATATATTGCTTGAGAGGAAATTCTTGGCGATCGCCTGGATCTTCTACAATTAGTTGAATAGTCATAATTAACTTATTTGACGACCTCATTGAGTTTAAAAATTCTAATTTTTTTGTCACCACAACCCGTTGCTATTCTTTGATAATTGGGATCAAAAGCAATAGAATAAACCTTGTCAGGATGGGGAATAGTTGTGATTAATTCTCCTGTTTTAAAATCCCAAACTTTGAGGGTTTTATCTTTACTTCCACTGAATAACCATTGACCTTGAGAATCGATTGCTAATGAAGTAACTGAATCAGAATGTGCCATAATTGTTTTTAATTCTTGTTGAGTATCTACCTGCCAAATCTTAATATTTTTATCTTTACTGCCACTCACCAATAATTTACCATCAGGACTAAAAACTAAACAATTAATTGCTGAAAACCATCCTGAATGTCCCGCTAAAGTTTTTACTTCTTTTTGTGATAAATTCCATAGTTTAATAGTTTTATCATTACCATCTCCAGAACTCGCTAAAGTTTGACCATCAGGACTAAAAACCACAGATAAAACACCATCATTATGACCTTGAAATGTATAAAGATGTTTATTTTCCGTGATCGACCACAACTTAACTGTTTTATCTTCCCCACCACTCGCTAATAGTTTACCATCAGGACTAAACGCCAGGGAATAAACTTTTTCGTCATTATTCATAAATTTATTAACTTCTTTTCCCGTCTCTAATGACCATAACCTAATCGTTTTATCATGACTTGCACTTCCTAACAATTTGTAAGGCGAATTAAAAGCCACTGAATTAATATTAGCAAACCATTCAGAGTCTCCATGACCAGTTAACGTAATTTGTTGATTTTTTCCTAAATACCATAACTTAATGGTTTTGTCCTTACTGCCACTTGCTAATACTTGGCCATCAGCACTAAAAGCAACGGTTTTTACAGATTTAGTATGTCCTTCTAAAATCTTAGCACCAATTAAATTACCCATAATTAATAATCTCCCATAATATCTTGATCCTGTCTTAAGATACCCAGATTGTTGTTAAATACATCATTTATGACAAAAAAAAAGACATACTTTTAATATGTCTCTCAAATACAATTTAAAGACTAAATCAATTAATTAACCGCTTTCTGATGACGAACTTCAATCACAGTATGAACATTTCCTCTAGGGTTAAAATCACCCTTTAAAGTTGCTTCTAAAGGTTCACAAGCTGCCACAAAATCATCAAGAATTTGATTAACCGACTCCTCATGGGAAATGTAGCGATCGCGGTAACTATTAATATACAACTTCAAGGTTTTTAACTCCACCACTTTTTGATCTGGCACATAAGTCAGATATAGTGTTGCAAAATCAGGATAACCAGAAAAAGGACACTTACAAGTAAATTCAGGCAAAGTCACCTGAATATCATAACGCCGCCCCATACGAGGGTTAGGAAAGGTGATCAGTTCCCCTTCTGTAATGTGACGTTCCCCATATTTAGCGGTAGAAGGGTCAGACTGAGAGACTTGACTCATAGGTAAGGTGTTCCTGGTGACAGTTTTCGTTAACTATTATCTCAAAAAATAAAAACAAAATAATTTTTTAAAAGGGAACTTATGGTAGTTTCAATTCATAACAAAGCCCCAAAATCCTGATTGAGCAAAGATTCTAATGATTTTTATCCCGCCAATTTCCGTGAAAAACCTGATGGCTCATTCTGTAGTATTGGGTAGACTAAGGTTATACACTTTGAATTGATGCGACGTTTGAAATGCAGGATTTTTATGAATTGTTACACAAAGCTCATTTCAGCACTTTCTCTGGGTCTAGCTTTAAGCTTTGGCACTACGGTTAAAGCCCAAGCATTCGACATCATTTTAGATCTCGGTTATAGCCTCACGGATACAATGGGAACGGAAAATGACCCGAATGATCTTTTGACCTTCGGCATTGAGTTTACACCATCAGTAGATTTATTAATAGGCGGTTTAGGCGTATATGTCAAAGGAGGTGGCGGCAGTTTTCCCCAGGATGATGTTGATGTGGCCCGTCCCGTTGGGTTATGGGAAGTTGGTTCAGGCACTCTATTAGGGCAAGTTACCGTTAACCCAGGAAAAGATATTTGTCAAGACGATTTCTGCTTTGCTCGTCTCAATACCCCGATTAATGTGACCCAAAATGTTGCCTATCGAGTGGGAGCCTTTTATGAAAGTGGTCAAATTGGAGATAAGTTATTGGGTTTCACTCCAAGTCAAATCACTTTCGATCCTCGACTCACTTTGAATAGAACAAGTACCTTTTTCAGTGATGCTACAACATTAGCTTATCCTGAATTTGAAGATGATACATCATTTAGGGCCAGTGCCAATATTGTTATTGGAAACATCCCTGAACGGACAGAAATACCTGAGCCTCAGACCGTAGGAGCTTTATTTTTGTTGGGGTTAGGTGCTTTATTTTTGAAGAAACAATAACTTAACATTCTTCGGCCAAAGGCAACCAAATAATAAAACTTGTTCCTCGGTTTCTTACATGATCCGTCGGACTTAATAATTCAATTATTCCCCCCATAAGAGCCATCAATTCTTTAACAATGGCAAGGCCTAACCCAGTTCCTGGTGTCTCCCCTTGGGCCTGTATCCCTCGATAATGTCGCTCAAAAATATGAGCTTGATCTTCTAAAGGAATGCCATAACCTGTATCTTCAATGGCAATGCCTTGATATATTTTTTCCCCTTTAACCCTCGATAACCCTAGCTTAATTTTGACTTGGCCAGGTTTCGGGGTATATTTAATCCCATTATCAATTAAGTTACTCAAGACTTCCCGTAAGGCCGAATTATTGCCCCAAACAGGGGATAACTCCCCAAAAATTTCTGATTGCACCTTAATTCCCTTCTCTTGAGCAATTGATTGAGCAGAAATAAGAATGGGTTCTAATACTTCCTCCAAGTTAATCTTTTTTAACTCCATTGCTGCACCTGGTAAGGAAAGGGGCTTAGGGTCAGCAGAAGGGATACAATCGGTATTTAGAGTAATAAGATCAGTCTTAGCTGCGATCGCTTCTTGATTTGTCTCAAATTCTTGGAGCAATTCTTGTAAATGATCGCTCTCTCTGACCATGTTCTCCACAATGGCACGGTTTTTGTCATCGGAGACAAACCGCTTTAACAGTAGCTTACCAAAAATCCGTAAGGCGGTGATGGGGTTACGGATTTGATGAAACAGATCATCCAGGCGATCGCCTTGTTGCTGTTGTTGAATCTGTTGCTGGTTTAACTGTTGTTGATACCAACCTTGACGTTGATCTAAAAGACGCGCAATGGCCAAAGTTCGGGTTATTTTCTCAATTTGGCTCAATTCTTCTGGTTGCCAAGGATTATTTTGCCGTCGAGTCACTAACAAACCCACCACAATCTCTTGATGAATTAATGGTAAGATCAATTGATATGGCCCTATCTTATTAGGATTTTCTCCCCATTTTATGGGTTTGCTTTCTCGGTTAGGGGGCAAAGATTGGGAAATCTGAGAAAACTTAACCATCGGGAAGGAGACAGCATTCTCTAAATCTTGCCAACTCTCAGGTAACTTAATCGAGGTAGTCTCCCCGGTTTGAATGGTTTCCGTCGGCGGATAGACCACAATGGGAATGAGATCCATCTGTTGACCATCTTTTTCCCCCGTCAAATAGACAGCACTCCAGTCTGCTTGTAGGGTTTGGTACAACAAAGTGACCTGGGATTGACACAAGATGATAAAGTCTTGACTAGGAGAAGGAAGGGTCGCTGTCGAAGAAAACATAAGAATTAAACATCTTTTTATTAACTTTTGTTTCAAAAATAAAACTTTTGTAAAGCAAAAATGACTAATCCCTCTGGCAGATTGGCTAAAAATGTGATTATAGCGGGAATTAGCGGGATTATGAAAATCCACAACTTAGGGAGAGACACTTGATTTTTTGAAATGAAACGGATATAATTGGCACGGCTTTTGTAACTATGATTACAGTGTTTAGCCGAAATAGGAGGTAAAAGGGTTGGCCAGAAAACGCAAGCGTAAGAGTCGTCGTCGCCAGGAAGGTCGGAAAATTCTCGAACTTGTACCCCAGTACAATATTGAAAGCGGTGAAGATAAACCTGTTACCGCAGCCAGAAAGTATATTCATGAAATTGGGATACAAGCACCGGCTTTATTAATTGTAAAACGAAACGAACACACCACCGATCGATATTTTTGGGCAGAAAAGGGTTTATTCGGCGCTCAGTACGTTGAAGAAAATCACTTCCTCTTTCCCAGTTTAAGGGAATTCCAGCCCCCAGTACCGAGCAAAACCCCAGCCGTTGCTGGTTGACGACTAATCTCACAATTTGCAGAGCCCCCGATGCCAAGTTGGGGGTTTTCTGCGTTTAATGATTATAATCAACTGATGGGTTTTAGGGCAAGTGTTTGTTGTAGTTGGATCAATTCATCCCTGTGGGCGATAACCGTGACGACACTACATTCTCCTAAAGCTGATTCTGTGGTATTTTCTAGGGTTAGACGGACTTTTTCGAGTCGGCCAGCCTTTTTCCAATAAAAAACGCCAGCTAGAGGCGATAAAAGCCCTATACCTAAAAATAAAGGGGTCAGGGGAGGATAAATAAAGCATAAAACGAATCCCAAGCAGAGGAGTCCCACCGCCGCTAGGATACTCAAAAAAATGGCTAAAAACCAACTGGGACGCACAAACCCTTCAAATGTCATGGTTTCCTGTTGAGGATCTACGGCAGTCAAGTCATAAGCTCTCTGGGTAAAATAGGTTTGTAACTGTTCCAAAAGAGAGATTTTAGGCAATTGTGCCATTAATTTGACTTGTTGAGTCCGATCTTTGACAGAGGCCCGAATAAAGAAAAATAGGCCAACCATCAATAAAAGTGTCAAAAAAAATGTTGAGGTAAGAATAGACATATTCACAGGGGTTTTGTTTCGGGCTATGAGACTTAAATATTGTAGCTTTTATCAGCAACACGAGGAAGATCAAAAGTCCCCTTATTCAGCCCATTGACGCAACAAATTAGCATGGGTTTTAGCCAATAAATCAAATTCAATCGTTTTACCCTCTTTCGCAAAAATAGAACGGCGTACCGTATCAATATCAAACAAAATTTCTCGTTGTATGGGATCTCGAATTAAACTTTGAATCCATCCTACAACAACTAATCTGCTGCCTGTGGTAACAGGTTCAACACGATGTAAAAACGAGGAAGGATAAAGAAGAATTGAGCCTGCTGCTAGTTTATAACAAAGTTCTCCTTCTGGTTTTTCAATGATTAATTCTCCCCCTTCATAGCGATCGGGAGCATTGAGAAATAAGGTAAAGGACACATCAGAACGAAAAAATTGCTGACCCCCCATCAAAGCATTGTCTGTATGACTGCCATAGGACATTCCCACCTCATAACGGCTAAATCGTAGGGAGTGGATGTATTTAGGGTTAATAGCCAATTTAAACAACAAATGACGGCTCAGGGCATCAAGCACCAAATTTTGTAACTCAGCAGTTTGAGGGGCATTTTGAGCCAGTTGAGTATTCTGTTTCACTAATTGAGCGTGCCATCCCGCCGTTGTTTTCCCATCAACAAAATTCCCCTGGGATAACCCGTCAATCAACTGTTTGAGTTCTTCGGGAGTGAGAATATTATCAATGGTCAAAATCATCTTAAATAGCAGTGTTTAGGGTTTATCATTACCTATTATCCCAAAAAGCAGGGGATTTCATAAGATAAATTTATTGGCAATTTTCAGAACTTCTATTTAGAATGTAGGCTTTAGATACGATATTACTTGAGGAAAACGGTAATGAACTTCAAAGCTGTTCAATTGTTGCTAGTTCTTGGTTTAGTAGCAACCCTGGGTGCTTGTGGCGGTGATAAAGCCCCTGACGGTGCTGCTTCCCCTGACGGTGCTGCTTCCCCTGAAGCCCCTGCTTCCCCTGAAGCCCCTGCTTCCCCTAACTAAATGACTAAACGTCGGCTCAAAATTTAAGCGTGTAGATTACTTGAGGAGAATGTTAATGAATTCTAAGTCTGTTCAATTGTTGATTGCTCTTGGTTTAGTCACAACCCTAGGTGCTTGTAGCGGTGGTGGTGGTGATACCCCTGCTGATTCTGGTACAACTGGAGAAACTACTGAACAGGCTGCTCCTGAAGGTGCTGCTTCCCCTGAAGGTGCTGCTTCCCCTGATGATTCTGCTTCCCCTGATGGCGGCAGCGAAGGTGGCGAAGGTGGCGAAGGTGGCGAAAGCTAATAAAATCCTAACCTAACTAAAATCCTAACCTAACTAAAAGCTGTTGGCTCGTTTCAGATCAAATTTCTGGGATACCAACAGCTTTCACATTATTAGAATGTCACAAAAAATTTACTTGTTACCTACCTTAACTTGAATGGCACTGAGAAGGGGTGTTCTAAATGTGAGCAGTATAATTAAACTGAGGATATGAATTAACCAATGGGAAATAACTAGCCCCCAGATGAGACAGGCTAAGGCACTGGCTACGGCTAGAACTCCAAAAATATCATTTTCTGTGCGTTGATACCATAGAACACTACCAACGGCAGTTATCAGGAATAAGATGGGGAATATGGGGAGTATCATAGCGATTACCTTTTAGTCTCTGGGGTGGGCAAGGAGTTTAGGGAATGGCTGGTTGAGGTTCATTCCTGAACTTGTGTCCTTTTAACCATAACATTTGCCTACTCAAAAAATGGGTAATATAAAATACTTAGCCTTGATATTGTAAGAAATCTTTGCATAACTTAAACATAGCCAAGATAAAACCGCCAAATCAGTTGACTTTTGTTAACAAGTGTTGAGGGGATCAGTTAGTTTTAGGTGTTTCTCTCTATGGTTAAGATTTGGTTTATCCTAGGAAATCAACTAACCAATTTTTGAGGTGAAGGGTTGCCAGACAATCATCCTCGTTATAACGCAAAATAGAAGCCAAAAAAGTGCGATCGCCTGTCTTTAACCATTGGTCATACCAGCAAACGCATTGATCCCCGCCCATACCAGGATCACGCCAATGAAATCCTAACCAGTTTGCTAAGGACTTGAGGGAATAACTTTCTACTGGGAAAATTACGCAGGTAATTACACAGCGATGAAGGTCAATAAAACGGGAGGTTAAACCTTCTATTTGCTTAGGGGGAGTTTGGTATAAATTTCCTAAGCGTTTTATGGTTTCAACTTCGTATTCTGAGAAGTGAAAAATCGGGGCATTTTCGTAAGTATTAACCAGGTGAAGAAATTCCTGCCAAACTTTTTCTTCATCTTCGGGGGTTTCTGCTAAAAATGGGTAAAATATCTGCTCTTGGGTCACACGGTTAACCACCACTACCCCTAATAAATAGTCTAAATTGCGTTCGGGTTCTGCTTCTATGTCAAAATATAGTTCAACGGGGTGGTTAAACAGGATTTCGGGACGATGACGCGGTATTCGGGTGCGATGGATGGCACGATTTTCTACAATGGCCTGGGCCTGCTGTTGTAATTGAGTTGCTATTTCTTTTCCCATCACTTCTCCCATACTGCTTGGAGAAGCTTCGGCCAACAATTCTACTGTAATTAAACCCATCTCTTGTAAGGACTGATAGCGACTGGGTGTGACTCCTGGAACTAAGGATAAATGTTGTTGAGATTGGGCGATCGCGTAACAATGATCATACCAATTACATAAATTACAGCGTTGACGAGAGATAAAGACTTCTGGCTCTTGTTCCTTGCCGAGCATTGTTACACATTCTTCTAAAGTAGACTGTAACCTAGGCAACCATTGGATTAAATCAACTTCATAATGTTTTTGGGGACGCAAAACCATCATAGGGGTTGGTGCTGGAGTATCTTGAATAATTCCTAACAGATAAGCATAAAAAGTAGCAACAATTTTGTATTCTGGTTTGGGACGACGGCCTAAATGAATACTAATAGGATAATATGACCAATCTCCGAATTTTGATTGACCTGGTTGTTTAATTAATAAATGGGGTTTGCCTAAATAATCATAAGGGGAATCTGTTTCTGATAGCAATAAGGTACCTTGATAGATACAATTAACTCCTTGCTTCATTAATGTTTCTGTTGCGTCTGCTTTTTCTCTCCAAGAGGGGCCAGTGGGGTTTGGTTTTTGATAATCAGGATAAAATGTTTCTAATACGGAGGCAACATGAAGTTGATTTTCGTGGCGTAGTTTTAAGAGAAAATCTCGTTCGGGGTTACGTTGTGTAACGTCCCCATACATATTAAGAAAGGAACGACGGGAACATCTTTTATAATCGAGTAGCAGAATATCAGTAATTAGCATTCTAAGTCGTTGGACAAAATTAAAGTTAACTGTGAGGGAAGGGAACAGGGCATCTCGACTTCGCTCGATAACCACAGGGAACAGAAAATAATTTTTAGGATTCTAACAAAGATGTTGGATAGTCCTACCCGTATCGGTAGTCAAAATATTTATTATAATTTTAGGGCATTAGTATCATGATTGCGCTATAAACATAAAATAAGGAAAAAAGAATTAACAAATACTATGAAACCAGAAGAAATTAAACGCAGAATTGATGAGGTAAAAGCTAAGCGACTTACAAAATTAGATTTGAGTAATGAATGGGATACACCTGATGAGGAAACACTAACAGAAATTCCGTCAGAGGTGTTTGAATTAGAATGGTTGGAGAAACTTGATTTAAGTAACAACCAAATAAATGAAATATCAGAAACTTTGACCAGTCTCTCTGATTTATATGAACTTTATTTAAGTTACAACGGAATAAAAGAGATCCCAGAAACTCTGACCCGTCTCTCTAATTTATCTCAACTTGATTTACGTTACAACGGAATAAAAGAGATCCCAGAAACCATTGGAAATCTCTCTAATTTATCTGAACTTTATTTAAGTAACAACCAAATAAAAGAAATACCAGGAACTCTGAGCAGTCTCTCTAAGTTATCTCGACTTTATTTAAGTAACAACCCTTTAGAAACCCCTCCCCTAGAAATTGCTGAACAAGGAATTGAAGCAATTAGAGAATATTTTCATGAACGTCAAGAAGAGGGAGAAGATACTCTTTATGAAGCAAAATTAATTATTGTGGGAGAAGGAGAAACGGGAAAAAATACCCTCATGAAAAAGATTTTAAATCCTGCTTATAAAGATGATAATTAAGAAGTAAAATTGATAAATAAGTACAGGTTAAAACCTGATACTATAAGAACAAAGGCTGTCTACACAGCCTAATAAAAGTCTGGGAAGGTAGGGAAAATTAATGAATTGCCCCTACAATAAGACACTATTTATATAGACTGTGCATAAGTCCTGGTATATATGGACAGATTAGGTTATAATTATAGTTACTTGCTCCCTAAACTGTTTCAAAATTTCCCATTAATTAACGAATGATTAATCCCCAAGTAATTCCTTCAGAGATCGAACAACAAAGACAAGAGTTTCCTGGACTTAACAACAAAGTTTACTTTAATTTTGGGGGACAAGGAACCCTACCCCGTTCGGGTTTAGAAGCGATTATTGATGCTCATAAATTGTTGCAACAACAAGGGCCGTTTTCTCTGAAAGTGAATGCTTGGATTAATCAAAAAGTTGAATTATTGAGACAAGATATTGCTAATGAATTTAGTGTTACTGCCTCTACAATTACTTTAACTGAAAATGTCACATCTGGCTGTAATATTGTTTTGTGGGGAATAGATTGGCAAACAGGTGATCGCCTTTTAATGACTGATTGTGAACATCCTGGAGTCATTGCTATTGTTCAAGAAATTTCTCGTCGGTTTGGGGTAGAAATCGATATTTGTCCCATTTTAAATACTCTCAATGAAGGTGATCCCGTAGCAGTTATTGAACAGCATTTAACCCCCAAAACAAGATTAGTATTATTAAGTAATTTACTGTGGAATACGGGACAGGTTTTACCCTTAACAGAAATCGTCAATCTTTGTCATAATTATCCTGATAGCGATCGCCCGATTTCTGTATTAGTAGATGCGGCCCAGTCTGCGGGATCTTTAGCCTTAAACTTAGCAGAAACTGGGGTTGATTTTTATGCTTTTACGGGTCATAAATGGTTCTGTGGCCCCGCAGGAGTTGGGGGACTTTATATCCGTCCCGAAAGTTTTAAATTATTGCATCCTACCTTTATTGGTTGGCGTGGTATTGATCAGGACGAAAAAGGACAACCGATAGGGTGGAAAGTAGATGGGAGAAGGTTTGAAGTCGCTACTTCTGCTTATCCTCAATATGAAGGGTTAAGGGCTGCGATCGCTGTTCATCAAGACTGGGGAAACCCCAAAAGACGCTATCTACAAATTTGTGAATTAAGCGCATATTTATGGCAAAATTTAGCTAAGATTGAAGGGGTAAAATGTTTAAAAAAATCTCCCCCAGAAGCGGGATTAGTTTCTTTTCAAGTTGATAGAAATATCAGTCATGCAGCTATTGTTCAACAATTAGAAAATCAAGGCTTTTTATTGAGAACAATTCTTAATCCTGACTGTATTCGTGCCTGTGTTCATTATTTCACACTTCCGGCAGAAATTGAGCAGTTAGTTGGAGTAATTCAAGGGATTATTTAGGGAATAAATGGTAGGGGCGAACGGCCGTTCGCCTCTAGAGTTTATTAATGAATAATTGATAATTGATAATTAATAATTATTCATTATTAATTGGTGAATGACAACCTAAACTATCTCTAGTTGATACTCCCGTGACAGGGTTAACTCCTGCTGCTTTTTCACACATCAAAGCAACTTGATAACGATCAATCACCGCATTGCTAAAATCTGCCCCGGTAATAATAGCATCATAAAATCGAGTACGAATGGCGATCGCATCGACAAAAATGGCATTAGTTAAATCAGCAAAATCTAAAGTCACCCGATCCAACAAAGATCCGGTGAGATCAGCATCTTTAAGATTCGCCTTTAACATGACACCTTCAGTCAAAATAGAATAGGAAAGGTTGGACCCCTCAAAATTCGTTCCCCGCATATTAGCTGCGGCAAAAACGCCCCCTTCTAAGTCTTTGTGGGAAAAATCTTGCTGTTGTAAATCCCCGTAAGTATAGTTAACGTTTTTTTCTTGGGCGATCGCCGGATGAGCATCGAGTAAAATCAAGAAGCTGGCCAATAAAAGTAAGCCTATTATGGTTAAAAATCGCCACCCTAATACTTTAAATTGTTTCATTGATTCATATCTAAATCTTGAGGTTGTCTGAGGAAACTATCTCCCAATACTAAATCTTTGGCATCTAAACCAATGCGTAGGGTTAGCTGAGAGTCGATGTCTCCGGTAGATGATGCTTCTACTCTACCTTTCCCTAAAGCGGTTTGCAAGTAGTTAGCGGCTTCTAAGTCTCCCTGTTGTACCACAATTTCCGTTTCCCGTAATAATTCGGGGGCATCGGAAATGGTATAAACATTATGAAAGTTCTGCTTAATGAGATATTCTTTAACTTGATTAGCTAACCCTGGATCATCTGTTGCATTTTGGATGGCAATTTTCACACGGTTAGGAGAAAGACGACGGGTAGACTGCCATTGGGGAGTAATACCGAAATATTCCTGCATGATTTTATCCCGTCCCGTTTCTGATAATACCCAATAACTACGATTATCAAATTCTTCCGCTTGACTAAACCGCCCTGGTAACATCACCATTTGTACCTTTTCTCGGTCTAATTGTCGCCCAAAATTAACTAAAGCCAGCATTTCTTCCCAAGTCAGATTAGTATCAATATGCTGTTGTAAAAGATTAAGGGCTTGAGGAATACGGGGTAAAATAGTAGGGCTAGTCACCTTTTGTCGTAGGGCTTGGAGTAACACCTGTTGCCGTTGGACTCTGCCAATATCACCATAACCATCTTTACGAAATCGGGCAAATTGTTCTGCTTGTTCTCCACTCAGAATTTGTTTTCCTGCTGCTAAGTCTATCTTTAAATTCTGAGTCTTGTCTTCATATTGCATATCCTGGGGGACAAAGACTTCTACCCCTCCCACTAAATCAACTAATTCTTTAAACGCATCAGTTGTGACACGAACATAGCGATCAACCGGGACATCATTAAGGGTTTTGCTGAGAACTCTAGCGGTTAATGCGGGGCCACCATGTACATTAGCATCATTAATTTTAGTGTTACCTACTCCTGGAATATCAACCCGACTATCCCTAGGAACAGAAAGCATTTTAACGGAATTATCGGTAGGATCAAACTTTAGCAATAAAATAGTATCACTGCGACCTCTAAACCCCTCTAAACTACCAGGAGGGGCATCTGGTACCCGATCTATGCCTAAAACTAACAGATTAACAGGGCGAGAGAGACGATATTGAAATAAAGAGTTACTGCCAACTGACACAGGGTTAGTCTGGGACGTGATATTATCCTCAGCAGTTTGCCAAGGCATTTTAACTTGTTCCATTAAGGGTGAAAGAGTCTCTGAGAGGGGACTCAACAGGGTAATGCTTGCCCCAACAGTAGCAGAAAGGGCAGCAGTACAACTAAAGGCCATTCCCCAGAAAAGTCCTCGATAAAAGGGTGATAGTCCCTTCTTTTTGGTTTGTTTGTCCGCAACTGCTTTTCTGGGAAGCGTCGATGAAGATTTCTGTTTTCGAGAAGCTGATTTTCCTTGAAAACCGGAACCTGTAGACACTCTTTCCACACTATTTGCCATGTTTAACCTCAACCACCACAAACCGCCCTAATATAATTACCCAGGATATCTCACTAGCTCCTTTAGAAGTAGAATTAGGTAAAAAAGTTCCCATAATGTTTGCTTAACTTGGTTAAAATCAGAATCTTGCGCCTGAACCAAAAATCCGATTTTTTGTCTAAATTTCAACGAAAGAATCAGGGTTTTACGGTTTAAAAATCGGATTTTTTTGCTTTTCGGTTAATGTACCCCTGCTTACCCTAAAACTTTTTATTAAACGGATATTTTAAGATACTATTAATTTCGTATCAGTTCGTAGTAATGGCTTGAGCATCAAAAGGGCTTACTACAAACCGAAAAAGGTGCAAACCTTGCGGCCCTACCATATTTTTAGCTTAACATTTTATTGATCAATAGTTTCTAATGTTTAATTCTTGGTATAAACTTCCTTCTTGGTTACGATTAAGTATTAGTTTTCCTCTCTTATTCCTTAATGGTTGGTTACTGTTTATTTTAATTAGTTATCTCGAACCTCTGGGAACGATTTTAACAACGGCAACCTTGTTAGCTTTTTTAGTTGATTTTCCTATTCGTATTTTGGAACAACGAGGGGTTAGACGGGGACTAGCAACGATTTTTGTATTTTTAATGGCATTGATTATTATTGGTCTAATTGCTTTCATTTTAGTACCAATTATTATCGACCAATTAAGTCAATTTTTAAATAGTTTTCCTCAATTACTTGAGTCTGGTGATAATCAATTGCAGTCCCTGAAACAATGGGCGATCGCCAAAAAAATTCCCCTTGATTTTCAGGGAATAATTAACCAGCTTGCCGAAAAATTATCAATAATTTTAAAATCCTTGGGAGATCAAGTTTTAGGGTTTGTTGGGGGAACTATTGGCACAGTTATTAATAGTTTATTTATCTTGATATTAACTGTATTTTTAGTATTAATGGGGGAACAAGTTTGGGCGGGTTTGTTTAGTTTTATTCCTCAACCTTGGGATGTAAAAATGCGAGAGTCTTTAAGAAAAACTTTTGAAAAATATTTTGCGACTCAAGCTATTTTAGCAGGAATTGTCTGTGTAGCCCAAACCATTGTATTTTTGATTTTACAGGTTCCCTATGCTTTATTATTTGGCTTTGTCATTGGTATTACAACGTTAATACCTTATACCAGTGGTTTTACAATTTTAATTATTAGTTCTTTATTGATGTTTCAAGATTTAAAATTAGGACTAACTGCCTTGGTTTTAACGCTTATTGTTGGTCAAATTAATGATAATATACTTTCGCCAAAGTTAATGGGAGGAATGACAGGTTTAAACCCAGTTTGGATTGTTATTTCTTTATTTATTGGGGGAAGATTTGCAGGTATTTTAGGCTTATTAATTGCTGTTCCTTTAGCCAGTGTCATTAAGACTACTATTGATACATTGCGGCATCCTGAGAGTGTTGATGAGGAAGAAAGTAGGGATAATTCATGAATTGTCCCTACAGGGTTTTATCACTAAAATTAACTGACACTAACCATCTCTTTCAATACTGCTCGGTTAACGATATTTACACATTGGAGATACCCCTTAGTCCCCCTTTTTAAGGGGGAAATAGAGCCATTCTTAGCCCCCCTTTTTAAGGGGGAAATAGAGCCATTCTTAGCCCCCCTTTTTAAGGGGGGTTGGGGGGATCAAAACTTTAACTGACACTAACCATCTTTTTTTGGGAAACTTTTTGATAGTCCATTATCATTTTAACTCCATTATTTGGTGCTAGGGTAAACCCTCGACGTTGAGGCTTAACGACTTGATCTTTAGCCAAACTTAATTGATAATTAGATAGGATTGTACCTAGAACTAACTTCATCTCTAATAGAGCTAAAGCATAGCCAATACATAGGCGGTTTCCTCCCCCAAAAGGATAGAATTCATAGGGAGAATATTGTCTCTCTAAAAATCTTTCTGGTTTGAATTCTTTGGGGTTAGGATATATATCTTCCCGTTGATGAGTTAAATAGATACAAGGGGCTAACATTACCTCTTTATCAAAAGTATGTCCCATAATTGTAACGGGAGAATTAGTTATACGGCCAAAGGTTAATAAACCAACCGGATAAATGCGTAATGTTTCTTGACAAACTGCAGTTAAATAGGGCAATTTTGCCACAGTCATCGGGTTAGGATTTTCGCCGCAACTTTCTAACTCTGCTAATAGTTTTTGTTTGACTTCTGGTACATGATGAACCCAATAAAAAGCCCAAGCTAAAGCCGTTGCTGTTGTCTCATGTCCAGCAATTAAAAGGGTTATTAATTCGTCTTTTAATTCTTGATCGCTCATGGGTTCGCCAGCTTCATCTTTAGCTAACATCATGAGGCTAAGAATATCTTCTCTGATTAATTCTTGATGGTTACGTCTCTCATCAATTTCTGCTTGTAATAACTCATAAATTTGCTTATTTCCTTGTTTCATTTTATTCCAAGGACTACCAGGAATCCAAGGTTTTTGTAAAAATTTAAAAAACATAAAACTTGCTTCAAAAGGCGAAGCAATATTATCTAACATTTCAGAAACTAGGGGTTGTAATTGTTGATATCTTTCTCCTTCTTTGATTCCAAAAACAACTTGAAGAATCACTTCTGATGTGACTTCCTGCATGGTTTGACGCATGATAAATTCTTGAGCTTTCTGCCATTTTTGTGTAATGTTTTGGGTGATTTCACAAATACTTTGGGCATAGGTTTGTAACCTTTCTCCATGAAAAGGAGGCATTAATAATTTTCTTTCTCGTTTGTGGCGATCGCCGTCTAACATAATTACAGAGCGATCGCCAAATATTGCCCCTAAAATATTATTAGTTCTTCCTGCATCAAATTGTTTCATATCTGCCGTAAATACCTCTCGCACCGCTTGAGGATGACTTAGTATGACAAAGGGAGGAAACCCTGTCATATTAACACTAAACATATCTCCGTATTGTTTGGCGTTGGTTTCGAGATACTTGACGGGTTCGCCGATCCATTCTATTAATTGTAACAACGCAGGAGCTTTTGGGCCATCAGGTAGGTTTGGCATGATGTTTTTATCAGTAATAATTTATGATTCAGTTTCGATCATAACAAATTATTTAGGAGTAGGCAGAATCAGGCTAAAAGATATATTCTTTGATTTAAGATTATTATATTAGACAGTTTTGATTTAAACTAATTTACAGCCCTCAATAGGATTTTAATTATGAGTGATATTCCTCTCCGTGTTAAACAAAAAATAAAAGAAGCAAAAGAAAATAATTTAATTACACTATATTTGAGTCGTAATAAATTAACAAATCTTCCAGAATCTCTAACTAATTTAACCCAGTTAACTACACTGTATTTGAGTCAGAATCAATTAACAAATCTTCCAGAATCTCTAACTAATTTAACCAAGTTAACTAGACTAGATTTGAGTTATAATAAATTAACAAATCTTCCAGAATCTCTAACTAATTTAACCAAGTTAACTAGACTAGATTTGAGTCGTAATAAATTAACAAATCTTCCAGAATCTCTGACTAATTTAACCCAGTTAACTAGACTAGATTTGAGTGGTAATGAATTAACAAATCTTCCAGAATCTCTGACTAATTTAACCCAGTTAACTAGACTAGATTTGAGTGGTAATGAATTAACAAATCTTCCAGAATCTCTGACTAATTTAACCCAGTTAACTGCACTAAATTTGAGTTATAATAAATTAATAAATTTGCCAGAATCTCTGACTAATTTAACCCAGTTAACTACACTATATTTGAATGATAATAAATTAACAAATCTGCCAGAATTTTTGACTAATTTAACTCAGTTAACCGAATTAAATTTGAGTGGTAATCGAATAACAAATCTGCCAGAATTTCTGACTAATTTAACCCAGTTAACTACACTATATTTGAATGATAATCGAATAACAAATCTGCCAGAATCTCTCACTAATTTAACCCAGTTAAGTACACTAGATTTGAGAGGTAATCCTTTAGAAAGTCCACCTATAGAAGTTGCAGAAAAAGGAATTTATGCGATTAGAGAATACTTTAGACAAATAAAAGAAGAAGGAAAAGATTATCTTTATGAAGCAAAATTATTAATTATTGGCGAACCTGGGGCGGGTAAAACCACTTTAGCCCAAAAGATTCAAAATCCCAACTATCAACTAAAAGAAGAAGATTCTACCAAGGGAATTGATGTTATTCAGTGGGATTTTGAAATGTCAAATGGACAACAATTTAGGGTAAATATTTGGGACTTTGGAGGACAGGAAATTTATAAAGCAACTCATCAATTCTTCTTGACAAAACGCTCTCTATATACATTAGTTGCTGATACTCGTCAAGAAGATACAGACTTCTATTATTGGTTACATACTTCAGAACTTTTTGGTGATCAAAGTCCCATTTTAATTATTAAAAATGAAAAACAAGATCGTCAAAGAGAAATCAATCAACCCACATTAAGAAAACAATTTCTGAATTTAAAAGAAACCTTAGCAACCAATTTAGCAACTAATCGAGGTTTAGCAGATATTCTAACACAAATTAAACATTATATTAGCAATCTTCCCCATGTTGGAGATGCTTTGCCGAAAACTTGGGTAAGAGTAAGAGAAGTATTAGAAAAAGACGAACGAAATTACATCAGTTTGGATAATTATTTAGAGATTTGTCAAGAAAATGGCTTTAAAAAACGGGAAGATAAATTACAATTGAGTGGGTATTTACATGACTTAGGGGTTTGTCTTCATTTCCAAGATGACCCCTTATTAAAACAAACTGTTATCCTTAAACCAGAATGGGGAACTGCTGCGGTTTATAAAGTGTTAGATAATGCTACAGTAATCAATAACTTAGGGAAATTTACTCAAGCAAATTTAGAAAATATTTGGTCAGAAGAAAAATATATTAATAAACAAAATGAGTTGCTTAAATTAATGATGAAATTTAAACTCTGTTATCAAATTCCTGGGGCAAATAATGATAATATTTATATTGCTCCTCAACTTTTAACAGAAAGTCAACCAGACTTTAACTGGGACGAAAATAATAACTTAATTATTCGTTATACTTATGAATTTATGCCCAAAGGAATTATTACGCAGTTTATTGTTGTGATGAATAAATATATCAAAGAGCAAAAATATGTATGGAAAAGTGGTGTTATTTTAGACAAAGATCAAACCTTAGCAGAAATCATCGAATATTATGATAAACGAGAAATCAAAATCCGTATTATTGGTAAAAATAAAAAAGATTTAATGACTATTGTTACTTATAAACTTGACAAAATTCATGATCAATTTCCTCCTTTGAAGTGTGATAAATGGATTCCCTGTAACTGTCAAAGTTGTAAAAATAATCAAGATCCCAACTTTTATCCCTTTGAAGTCTTGCGTGACTTTGCTATTGACGGGGATAGTATTCAATGTCAAAAAAGCCGTAAAATGATTGATGCAAGAAGCTTAATTGATGATATAATTAACCCAGTCAAAAAAAGGCAATATGAAGATTATCGAACCCAAACAGATGAATTAAACGCTAGTTACAATAAACAAATTACTATTAATCTTCATGGAGATAAAGTTATGACAGAACAACAAAATAATGATTTTCGTGGTGCATCTTTAGGTGGTGGTTTTGCAGGAAAAAACTATACAGGTAATGTTTATAACAATACACAAGAACAAAAACAGAATTTAGCTGAAGCAGCAGCACAAATTCAGCAATTATTAAAGCAACTAGAAACATCTTATCCTACTGATACTTTTAATGGAAAGGTTGCTTTAGCAAATCAAATTGTGGAAGAAATAAACAATGATTTACCCTTAAGTAAACGAATCTTAAGCGCATTACAAGCGGGTGGTGTTCAAGCATTAGATTCTTTATTAGATCATCCTGCTGCTAGTTTTGTAATTGGTGCATTAGAAGACTGGAAAGATACCCAGAATAGTCAATAAAAGAGCAATATGGATAAGACAAAAAATAACATAAATCCAGAAAAAATCTACCAAAGACTAAATCTTACCCCAAAAGCTTTGGAAAATTTTTGTCAAAAAAATAAGATTGTTGAATTATCTATTTTTGGATCAACTTTACGAGACGACTTTAATGAAAATAGTGATATTGATCTCTTAGTTGTCTTCAGTTCAAACTCAAGAAATTCCATGAGTTTGATGGATTTAGTAAGAATACAATATGAATTAGAAGATATTTTTAACCGTAAAGTAGACTTAATTGAAAAATGTTCCATTATTGACAGTCATAATTGGATACGTCGTAAAAATATTTTGAATACAGCACAGATTCTTTATGAATAAAGATATTTCCTATTTACTTGATATTACTAAGTTTTGTCAGACAATTCTTCGTTTAACTCATGATATGACTGCAAATAATTTCTATAAAGAATATTCCTGAACTTTTAGCATATATTACCCCCCTCATTACAGCAAAATAAGTAAGACAATTATTAACAATTAACCTAGGAACTATTATACTGCTAGAGTAGATAAAGATCATCTGACCCCATATCTAGCGTTTAGGTAAAAAATGGTAGAACAACCCCTCGGAGTCGTCATTCAAGGTTCCCTCTCTCAAGGTTTAGAAGTGCGGTTACATTCCGATGTTTCCGTCGAACAAATGCGAGTCGGCAAATTTTTGGTCGTCCAAGGGGTGCGATCGCGGTTTTTCTGTCTTCTCACGGATGTTTCCTTGGGAACCTCTAACCCCCGTATTTTAGCAAATCCCCCCAGTTTTGAAGATACATTTATGCGGGATGTTTTGGCAGGAAGTAGCACTTATGGAACCATAGAACTCGCTCCTATGTTGATGTTTACCCCCATTGAAGGGGAACGAAAAAAAGGTTCTGAAACCAAAAAAGAACATAATTCCCTCGCGTCTTTTGAAGCACAAACCAACGCTGATATTGAATTACTTCCAGTGAAAACAATTCCTGCACATTTTAGCCAAGTTTATGAAGCCTCAGAGCGAGATTTTAGGGCGGTTTTTGGTTGGGAAGATGATCCCACCCGTCGCAATTTTACCATTGGGGAACCCTTAGATATGGATGTTCCTATTTGTATTGATTTAGATCGGTTTGTGGAACGAAGTAATGGAGTTTTTGGTAAGTCAGGAACAGGGAAATCTTTTTTAACCAGGTTGTTAATTTCCGGTATTATTCGTAAACAAGCAGCCGTTAATTTAATGTTTGATATGCACTCAGAATATGGCTGGGAAGCGATGAAAGAAGGGAAAGATGTTTCCACAGTAAAAGGGTTACGTCAATTGTTTCCTGGACAGGTAGAAATTTATACCTTAGACTCTGAATCAACTAAACGGAGAGGGGTCAGAGATGCCCAAGAATTATACTTAAGTTACGATCAAATTGAAATAGAAGATATTCGGTTAGTTGGCTATGAATTAGGGATTTCTGAGGCAAGTTTAGATAATGCCAATATTCTTGAAGCTGAATATGGGAAATCCTGGATCATTCAACTATTAAATATGACAAATGAAGATATTAAACTATTTTGTCAAGAAAAACAAGGTCATGCCGGGTCAATTATGTCCCTGCAAAGGAAGTTAATGCGCTTAGATAACTTGAAATATTTACGCCCAGCTTGCCCCCATAATTATATTAATCAGGTAATAGAATCTCTTGATGCAGGTAAGCACGTTGTGATTGAATTTGGTTCTCAATCTAACCTGCTTTCTTATATGTTAGCAACGAATATGATTAGCCGACGTATTCACGCCAATTATGTCAAAAAATCCGAGAAGTTTCTACAGTCAAAAAATCCCGTTGATCGACCTCGACAATTAGTTATTATGATCGAAGAAGCACATCGCTTTTTAGATTCAAAAATTGTGCATCAAACCATCTTTGGAACTATTGCCAGAGAGATGCGAAAATACTTTGTTACTCTCTTAATTGTGGATCAAAGACCATCAGGAATTGATAATGAAGTGATGTCTCAAGTAGGAACAAGAATCACCTGTTTATTAAATGACGAAAAAGATATTGATGCTATTTTTACCGGAGTATCTGGGGGGCAAAATTTGCGCTCCGTTTTAGCAAAATTAGACTCAAAACAACAAGCTTTAATTTTAGGTCATGCTGTTCCCATGCCAGTAGTTATTAGAACCCGTGCTTATGATCAAAAATTCTATGCAGAAATAGGCGAAACAGACTGGTCAGAATTATCCGATGAAGCCGTATTTGCTGCCGCTAAAATAGGGAGAGCAGATCTAGGATTTTAGTCTTTATTGATAAAAAAGTAGGGACAATTCATGAATTGTCCCTAGGAAAAACCAATCAAAAATGAACAAACGGAACCCGATAAGTGGGACGTTGAACATCTCCTAAACTTTCGTCATGTTGTTGCAAATTGTTATTGAGTGCGTCGGTTTTTGCCTCATAGGGGCTTTTCTCCAGTTCAAAAGCAGAAAGCTCCTCAGATGAAGGAGATTCTCCACCAACCCCCGCTAAACCTTCCATTTGAGTTCTAGACTCAGTTCCGTTTAAATCTTGAACCGTCCCCGTATAAACTTCTAAAGGTTTGGGGTCAGTAATAACTTCTGTTTCAGCCATAGAAGGGAAGACAGGAAACAAGGTTCCGACTCCCAAAATTATCCCTCCAATTAAAATTTGAGTAGATTGTGTTAATGTATTAAACATATTCATGATTTTTGCCTAAGCTAACTTACGGTTTACCTCACTCCTCAAAAAAAAAACTCAGTACACCACGATTTCGACAGATCAAAATTGAGCCAAACCCCTCCGACTTCTCTAGCTCAGTAAATGAACAAGAAAATTCAAGAATTTTGCCAATTTGATATAATTAACTCTATTATCTCTAAGGCTTAAGGTTAACGATATAAAGATAAACAAAAATTTTGCTTAATCATTAATAATTTCTTAAAAAGAAGGGTGTAGAGAGGAATTAGGTTGAAAATAACCCCCTACACCCTAAATTCTTGATTTTGGCCCTAACAAATCTCCAGATCAGTAATCAACCAACAGCTTCGACCGGTTTCTGACTAGGTTTAATGCTTCTACGAGAAGATGAACGAGTGCTTTCCGTATCTTCGAGAGGAGAAAACTCAATGTGGTTGAGTAGGGTTGTCACAAAAGCAAACAAGAGAAACGGCAAGGATAAGACTAAAACCAGTCCCACCACTGCCAAAGCATAAATTTGACGAGTGCTACTCCATAACCCTAGAGCGCTGGCTAAGCTTAAGAAAATGACGATTAGCCAGACAATAATTTGACCATAGATATCGCCAAAGGTAAGGGTGCAGACCATGCGGTACTTTTGAGCTTCGTTGTCCATTATTAAAATTCCCAAAATCAGCTTCTTCTGATCTTCTACATTAATGAGTATGATCGACAATAGGTCGATATGTGAAAGTGTCGTAATATGATTTTACAATCAGACTCAATTATGATCAAATTCAGGAGCTTTAGGCATAATCCTTAAAGGTCGTAATAACCTAGAGAGCAGAGTAATCATACAGTTTGATATAGGAGGTTGTTTTCCTTATGGCAGGAGACTCAATTATCGAAAATCGGGATTATACCCTGATGATCGACAAAAGCAGTAGTATGGCTACCTCTGATGCTCCCGACGGAAAAACTCGTTGGGAAATTGCCCAGGAGTCTACCCTGGCATTGGCTAAGAAGTGTGAAGAAATTGATCCTGATGGCATTACAGTTTATGTCTTTTCGGGTCGTTTTAGGCGATATGACAACGTTACCTCAGACAAGGTGACAAAAATTTATGAAGAAAACGAACCCATGGGACAAACAGACTTAGTGTCTGTTCTCGAAGATGCCCTGGAGAACTATTTTGAACGTAAAGCCGCAGGAAAAGCCCAACCCAATGGAGAAACCTTCATCATCATCACTGATGGCACCCCCACCGAACAGAAAGCCGTGATTCGTCTGATTATTGATGCGACTCAAAAAATTGACCGAGATGAAGAGTTAGCGATTTCTCTGATTCAAGTGGGTCATGATAAGAAAGCAACGGCATTTCTTAAAGCCTTAGACGATCAACTCGAAGCGGCTGGTGCTAAGTTTGATATCGTTGATACCGTCACCGTTGATGATATGAAAGATATGTCTTTAACAGATGTGTTGCTTAATGCCATTATTGATTAGGCATTGTCTGGCCTTGCTTTTTCAGGGTCAATGGTTTAGCTCCTCCGCGAGAAGCCCCGCGCTCTAACGGTACTCCGTTGAGCGTCGGGATGATAGCGGGTCAAATTTGCTCGGTCAATCCCGACAAATTTGACAATTAATCTATTGGTTTAACCGATAACTATTAAGAAAACGTCTCATAGCCTCACCCATAGAGATTTGCTCCGTGTCTGCATAGCTTTTCAGCCAATTGTATTCAACGTCATTTACCCTGACTTCTACTTTTTTCTCCCTCATGCTTGACAAAACAAATGTAATTGGTCTAGTATTATTGTAAAGGAGATGAACAAAAATAACAATGAAATCAACCTATCAGTATCGATTCCTACCAACGACAGAACAAAAACTAGAACTAAATAACTGGCTTCGAGTCTGTCGTTATTGGTACAACCGACAACTGGGGGAAAGATTTTCTTGGTGGGAAAATAATCGGCACGCGGTTAATAGTTGCCCAATTTTTGTAACAAGTCTCCCTAAATTACTTGATAATCCCAACTATTACAGTCAAAAACTTCAATTGCCCATAATCAAAAAAGACTTAACATTAATTAAATGGTCAGGAGAATTACTTGATTTTGGGCGAGTTGATTCAACAGTTTTGCAAGATGTATGTAAGCGTGTTGATAAGGCTATGAGACGTTTTATCAAAGGCGATACTACAGGTAAAAGGTCAGGTAAACCTCGTTTTAAAACTGAATCAAGTTTTAAGACCATGACATTTACTACAGCCAAAAATGAATGGATTAAATTAGTTCGTAAAAATTGGCTGTACATTCGTCTACCAAAGTTGGGAATAGTTAAAGTTCGGATGCACCGAACAATACCTCTACTTCCCTCGGCACAAGTACCTAAAAAATTTAATCTCAAGCAAATTAGTTTAACAAAAAAAGCGGATGGTTGGTACATCCAACTGTTATTAGAAGATGTAACCGTACCTGAATTTACCCCAGATGAAATTATCCCAACCTGGGAAAATTCAATGGGACTTGATGCGGTTCTGCATGAAGATGTTTACCTAGCTACATCAGAAGGAGAAAAACTTCCATCTTTAAAACCATTACGCAAAAATCAAGATAAACTTGATCGGATTTCTAAGAAAAGAAATGCTCGTAAACGGGCTTCTCGTTGTCGCCGTAAACTAGCAAAACGAGAAGCTAAACAACATCTTCATATTGCTCGTTCAAGGCAAGATTTTCAATACAAAACTGCTCATAAACTTGTGAGAAGTGGAAAAAAAGTTTTCTTTCATGAAGACTTAAATCTCAAAGGTTTAACTAAACGAAACAAAGCTAAACAAGATGAAACGGGGAAATTTATTCCTAATGGCCAGTCAGCTAAATCAGGACTAAATAAGTCGTGGTTAGATGCTGCTTTTTGCAATTTTTTTAAGACACTGGACTACATAGCTGAAAAAGCTGGAGCAGTTGTCATTCCACAAAAACCTGCTTATTCATCTATGATTCTTTGCTATCGCAATGAAGTTATTTTTACTGATTGCGGAATCAGAAATTATTGGGACGAAAAACTATCTTTGATGGTTGATCGTGATATAAACGCAGCGATTAACTTGAAAAGACTGGGGTTGGACATTTTCCCCAGTATAAAACGCCGTAGTGGAAAGATAGACATAGTTGGAACTATGTCTGATAGTACCACGAAGGAAATCTTAAATACCCTTATCGGGCTTTAAGAAGCCCGCACCGTACCGTACTCGGTCGGTGTCGGGAGTATGTCACTAGGGGCAAACGGCTGTTCGCCCTTACTAGATTGGTGGCGTTAATCTAATTCTCGCCGTCCTTCTAAGGCCCGTGCTAAGGTTATTTCATCCGCATATTCGAGATCCCCACCCATAGGCAAACCAAAAGCAATACGGGTGACTTTGGTAAAGGGTTTAAGTAATTGGCCAAGATAAAGGGTTGTGGTTTCCCCTTCAACCGTGGGACTAATGGCTAAAATTACTTCTTTAACACCATCTTGGCTGACTCTTCTGATTAGGGGTTGAATATATAATTGCTCTGGGCCAATGCCATCCATCGGTGACATGACTCCCCCTAAAACATGGTATTTGCCCCGATATTCTCTGGTTTTTTCTAAAGCAATGACATCGCGGGAGTCAGCGACGACGCAAACCGTTTGTGAATCTCGATTGGAGTTACGACAGATTTCACAAATAGGTTGTTCTGAAAAATGAAAACACACTTGACAGAGGCCTACTTGTTTTTTGGCTTCAATTAACGCTTTCGCTAAGGCTTCAACTTCAGCATCAGGCCGCTTTAGGATATGCAAAGCAAGTCTTTGGGCCGTTTTTGGCCCAACTCCTGGTAAGCGTTGCAGTTGTTCAATTAAACGGGCTAGGGGAGGGGTATAAATAAGTTATTTCTCCAGATCAATTACATTAGAAAAAACATTAGGGAACAACATCAAAACCTGATCAAAACTGTAGAAGGTTTTGATTGGGACTGGTTTGAGTGGGAATCAGGGCTATTTCATTCTTTTGAAATGCTCGTAGGCTTAAGCCTGGAGCTATAGGAATGAAGCCTGCCTACGCAGGCTCAAATATTAATAATTCGTTGGATAGCCCGCGCAGGCGGGCTTTGTTCCTATAGCCCAACCCTTTAAGGTTAGGGCGTTTTAGAGAATGAAATAGCCCTGGAGTGGGAATAATGCAACTCAAAGCCAGATCCTCTTGCTTTTTTAAGGTTTTTTTTCCGCTTTCTGAATTTTAATCGGTTCTGTGGGTTTATTGTTTTTTATAGGGGGCTTTCTGTCTCCTTTCGGTGGTTGATTCCCTTGATTTCCATCAACGATCGCTTTAACTGGTTTCTTGTATCTGGGAATTTTTTCCGTTGGGGTTTCCAAATCAGCATCCCATCCCCAACAGTTACGGGAGGGAATAAACTTAAAATGGGCCTGAATAAACCAACGGGGAGGTAATTCCTCTTTAGACATTTTGGGGTTAAAACGAAAGGGTTTTGCTTCATCTTCTCGTCTCATCAAAACAGGAAGATGGGCCGCCTTAAATTTACCTTTGGGGTCATTGGCATTCTGATTTCGATAGACGGAAATTACTGGGGTTCTCAATTGGGGAACAAATTGCCAGACTCCTCTAAATTTAAAGATCCCAGGTTCTTCTTCCCAAGGGTTTTCTGCTTCCCAAGCAGCCACTTGAAAGTAAATTTGAGGATCTTGACGAGGAATAATTAGGCATTTCGGATAAACTCGCAGAAATAGGGACTGATCTGGATGACTGGCGATTTGTTTGAGCCAGGCTTGATAGCGATAACCAGAAATAAATAACTTATAACGTTTTCCCCCTAGACGAATAAAGAAATTACCCTCCTCATCTTGTTCTGGTTGACCTTTGAGAGTACCGATCGCTTGAAAGAGAACGGGACTTACTTCAGGTTCAGGGGTTGAGGAAGATTCAGCGTCAACGGGTTGGGAGATCTCAGGAATGAGTTCTTCAGGGGCAGACATTTTGGCGTTTCCCAATGGTTTTTTTGTCTTATTCTGTATAGCATACTTGCTTTGTTAATGATAAACCCCTAGAGGCAATTGGCCTAAGAGTTTTAACATTCAGTTGGGAGTGTGGGAAGTGTGGCAGAATTATCACTTTTCCTGATCAAATTTTTTAACCACTCTACCAGGACTAATAAAAGAAATCCCCTGAGCCGAGGCCGTACTAATCATTACTGCTTCGATGATAGGTTCAGATACCCTGTTTTGCGCCACCCATTCAACTATAAAATTTGCCCCTGAACCACCACTAACATCATTTCCAGCAATAAAAACCTCTGTAGATGCCAAAGACTTCAATTCCACAGGATTCTCTAGATACTGCTTAATTAATTGACCATTGGTGTCGTAATAACTTATCGCTTTAATAATAATGGGGTTAAGTTGATCTGTATTGCGGATACTGAGAGTAGCGGCTAAATTGATGACATTATCCTGGCGATGGGAGTGGTAAATATGGGAGTAGATAGGAACATAAATAGTTTGCCCCTGGATCATTTTGATTTTATCTACCGTGACGGCTTTAAGTTGGGCGGTGGCATTTGTCGGAGCTTGCGGCCTAGAGGACAGAGGTTGGGGTGAGCAGGATGTCAAAATAATGATGGCGATCGCCGAATTAACCCAACCATGCCACTGGTTCTGAAATTTGAAAACTTTTCTCATCATTTTTAAGCTACATTATCCTTAAATGATCCCGTTGAATTTGCATCCTGAACAAAAATTAGGCATAATCATCATCGGGAACATTGAAAACCTGTGTGGATGACGAGGAACTGGGACTTATTGAGTCTCTAACATTATGGATCACTCGACGAATCAATCGGCTCCAAACCCTAAATTAGAATTTCTCCAGAAGATTTACCTCTCGGCAGGTCAACTCTCTTGGCAAATGTGGGCGATCGGTCTAATTTTAGTATCGGGAACGGTGGGCTTTACCGCCACATCAATGCTGCTAAAACTGCCAAAATCTCCCCAATGTGTACGAATATTTTGGCCGATCGCCTCAGCCTCCATGCGAATTTATTGCGCTCAAATGGAAGCGGAACAAGGGACGGTAGATAGTTACCTGAGAGCCATTAATTTAGTTGAGGCCTTACCAGAAGATCATCCACTGCGAAAAGAAATTAACCGCAATGTTGAAGAATGGGCCGTGGCCATTCTAGATATGGCTGAAGAAGAATTTCAAAAAGGAAAACTCGAAGCCGCTATCAAAACCGCCCGTCGTATACCCGATTACGTTCAAGTGTATCAGGTAGTAGAAGAACGGATCGAAAAGTGGCGCGGTGTTTGGCGTGAGGGCGAAGAAATTTTTGCTCAAGTGGAAAAGGAACTGCGGGAGTCTAACTGGAATCTGGCTTTTAGAGAAGCCGTTAAACTCCTCAGCTTATCGAATAAATACTGGGCCAGCACCAAGTATGATGAAACGGTGAAACAGATCCAATTAGCCCAAGAAGACAGCAGTCAACTCGATAGTGCTTATCAAATTTTACGTCGGGGAGGACTCGATAATTGGTTAAAGGCGATCGCTGATGCGGAAAAGATTCCTCAAACAAGTTACGCTCATCAAGAAGCTCAAAATTTGATCGCAACTGCCAAAGACAAAATAGTTGATTATGTAGACGAATTAATTGACGATAATCGTTGGGAAAGCCTGTCAGACGTGGTTAACCGTATTCCTGATAGCCTCGCCTTACAAGAGGAAATCAGTGATTGGAAAACCTTTGCTAGTGCGGGAATGGACGCACAAACCGGAACCACAGACAGTTTAAAAGTGGCCATTACGGCGGTTCAAGAAATTAAGGCAGATCGTCCCCTCCATCAAAAAGCCCAAGATTTGATCAACCGTTGGAAATTGGAAATTGAAGATGTGGCCCATCTCCAAGAAGCCCGAAATTTAGCCACAGGGGGCAGTATTGATGATCTTAATGCGGCGATCGCCTCGGCGGAGTTAATTCCATCGAGTAACCCCCGCTCTCAAGAAGCTCGTCAGGAAATTCGACAATGGACGAATACTATTCAACTGGCGGAAGACCAACCAATTTTAGATCAGGCGCGAGATTTAGCTAGAGGGGGTAATGTTTCTGACTTACGACAAGCCATTAACCAAGTCCAATTAATTGGCCCTAACCGCGCCCTTTCGGGTGAAGCTCAAGAAGATATTCAACGTTGGCGGGCTAGTATTCAACGTGAAGAAGATCAGCCGATTCTTAATCAGGCCATCTCCTTGGGTAACAGTGGAGATTATAATGCGGCAATTCAGGCGGCGCAACAAATTGGCCGCGGTAGGATACTTTATACAGAAGCTCAAACTAAGATCGATCAATGGCGCAAAGAAACCCGCGCTCAACGAGATCTCCAAGAAGCATATCTGATCGCCCAAGGAAAAACCCCTCAAGCCTTAGTTTCTGCTATTTCTGTGGTGCGAAAAATTCCCTCCTCAACGGATGTAAGTTCTCAAGGACAACAGGCCCTTAACCGTTGGAGTTATCAACTATTATCCATGGCCCAAGATATGGCCAATCGTTCTTTATTACAACAGGCGATGGATTTGGCTAGAATGATTCCTGGAGACAGCGCGGCCTATAGTTCGGCCCAAGCTCAGATTGAGATTTGGCAGAAACTATTACAACCCCCTAGCTCACCGTCAATTCCTCTGTCTCCTTCTGGTGAAGTTAATCCACTGATGGAAACTAATTATGCTGAGCCAAGGAGCAATTAGCAATGGATAATTGACAATTGACAATTGATAATTAATTGATTCGGTTGATCGTTAGGCTTTGCGGTTATCGTCGAAGCCTCACGCCGAAATCTTGTCGAAACTCAGGGTTAAGATTTTCGGTAATTATCCATTATCCATTATTCATTATTCATTATCCATTATTCATTATTCATTATTCATTATTCATTATTCATTATTCATTGTTGAAAGATGTCTCTTTTTGATGCTTTTCACCCCATTGGGGCGATCGCTGTTACTCCCCAAGGTGTCCAGTTATTACAGCCCCTTTGTCAACAAATGGGGGCTACTCTTTATGGCCCTGATTCCTTAAACCTTCAAGATAAGACGACTGTAGTTTACAAAAGTTCCCTGAAAGATCATATTGCTTCAATTTGGTCAGAAAACAGGGCTTTGATCTTTTGTTTGGCAACTGGGGCGGTTGTTCGTTTGATTGCCTCTTTATTACAGGATAAAGCCTCTGATCCGGCTATTATTGTCATTGATCCTCAAGGTCAATATGTGATTAGTTTATGTAGTGGCCATCAGGGAGGGGCTGATCAGTTAACTCAATTAATTGCCCAACAACTCAACGCAACCCCCATTATTACGGGGGCATCTCATGGTTTAAATTTACCTGGTATTGATGTTTTGGGGCTACCGTTTGGCTGGCGTAAAGGGCCAGGAGATTGGACAGGAGTGAGTCATGCTATTGCCTGTCAAAAAACTGTTCAGGTGATACAAGAAGGGGGTTCTACCCTGTGGCAAGACCATTTACCTCAAAATCATCCTTTTTATTTCGTATTCCCTGAAATTGGGGAAAATGTGACCCCAGAAGCCCAGATCTGGATCAGTCCAACTAAAGGCCGTTTTGCCAAAGAGTCGGAGCTTCCCAAGGTGCAATGGTATCCCCGTGTTTTGTGGGTGGGTATTGGGTGCATTCGGGGAACGTCTCAACAATTGATTGAAACAGCAATTAATGAGGTTTGTCAACGCTATCATTTAGCTACAGAAGCGATCGCCGTAATTACCACTATTGATCTTAAAGCAGATGAGGTGGGAATGGTTCAATATTGTCAGGAGAAACAGTTACCTTTATTGACCTATTCTGCTGATGTTTTAAACAGTGTAAATGTTCCTAACCCTTCGGATATTGTTAAGCAAGAAGTGGGGACGGCTAGTGTTGCAGAAGCTTCTGCTATTTATGGGGCTAATTCTTGGTTAAATAATCATAATTCTTCTCTTATTGTTCCGAAACAAGTAATTAAAGCAAATAATGAAGCAGTAACAATTGCTATTGCTCAAAGTTCTTTAGAATACACAGGAAGAGAGGGACAATTATATTTAGTAGGAATGGGGCCGGGAAGTTTAGATCAAATAACTCCTGCTGCTAAAACTGCTATTACCCAAGCAGATGCGATCATTGGCTATTCTTTATATTTAGACTTGATTAAACCCTTACAAAGATCAGGACAAATTGTTGAATCTTTACCCATTACTCAAGAGAGAAAAAGAGCGCAACGGGCCATAGAATTAGCTTGTTGGGGCTTAACAGTTGCGGTAATTTCATCAGGAGATTGTGGTATTTATGGAATGGCAGGATTAGTATTAGAAGAATTACAAATTAAAAGATGGGATGGTAAGAACCCTCACATTGAAGTGTTTCCTGGAATTACTGCTTTACAAGCTGCTGCTGCCAGGGTGGGAACCCCTTTAATGCACGATTTTTGTGCCATTAGTTTAAGTGATTTATTGACTCCTTGGGAAGTCATAGAAAAGCGATTAGAAGCAGCAGCAAAAGCAGATTTTGTGACGGCTATTTATAACCCGCGATCGCAAACTAGAACCCAACAAATTATTACTGCTCAAACTATCTTTTTAAAGTATCGTGATCCACAAACTCCTGTTGCTTTAGTGCGTTGTGCTTATCGTCAAGATGAACAAATTACCTTAACAAATTTAGCAGAAATGCTGACTCATTCGATTGATATGTTAACCACTGTTTTGATTGGAAATAGTAGCACTCGTCATTATCAAAATTGGATGATTACACCAAGAGGATATAACAGAAGTCAGAATTTGTAGGGGCTTAATAATATTAAGCCCATGATTTTATTGTTTCCGGGTTTAACTACAGGTTTGTTGGGTTTAACAGTATTAAACCCCTACAGTTTTATTGTAGGGACATAATAATATTATGTCCATGATTATTACAGGTTTGTTGGGTTTAACAGTGTTAAACCCCTACAGTTTTATTGTAGGGACATAATATTATTATGTCCATGATTACTACAGTAATTTGGATTTCAATTCAAAAAATTTTGCAAATCTTTCAATAAAATCATAAAATAAGATATCATGGATCTAAAAATCCCTGTTATCTAACCTTACAATTAACTTTATTTTGTCCAACTACTTAAAACAAAGTCATGAAACAGCTAATTGCATCTCTTTGGAAATTCTCCTGTGTGTTCATTTTGATAAGTTTGATAAATTTTTGTATATTTTCTGCTTCAGTTTTAGCAGAATCTGGTAATAATTCTGAGCAAACTAATCAAGTCGTTAAGGCAATTAAGGCAGCAAATTCTCAGTTATCAGACAAGATAAAAACAGAAAAATATTGTAGTCTAGCTTGTGAATTATTTACGTTTTATCGTGGGACTAATTATTTATATTGGACAGATTTCTCTCAAGATAGTCGTTTAAAGCAATTTGGAAATGACAAGACAAAAACTTGGATTTCTGCTGATTTACACCTTAATAATTTTGGGGCTTACAATAATGATGAAGGAGAAATTGTTTTTGATCTCAATGATTTTGATGAATCTGTTGTCGCTGATTATCAATATGATATATGGCGCATGGCTACCAGTATTGTTTTAGGAGTAAGTAACAATGATCCTACATCATTAACGACGGAAAAAAGAAAAGATGTAGAAGATGCTATTGATAAGTTTACGGAATCTTATCTAGATACCTTAGCTAGTTATCTGGGGAATGATCAGGAAAATTCAACTTACTTTACTGCAAAAAATACGGCAGGAAAAGTTAAAGATTTACTACAAGAAGCTGAAGATATGAGTCGCCAAGATTTACTGAAAAAATGGACAGAGAAAGACAATAACAAGCCACGCTTTAAGTCTCCTAAAGAAATAAAGCATAAATTAGAAACTGCATCAAAAGATGAAAAAAAGGCGATTAAATCCCAATTTTTTGCCTATGGTAATACTTTGTCTGGAAAATTAAAGTATGATGAAAATACTTTTCAAATTAAAGATATCGCCCCACGTTTAAAAGCTGGATTAGGATCTTTGGGAACACCCCGTTATTATGTTTTAATAGAAGGAGACTCTGACTCCTTAAAAGATGACCGAATTTTAGATGTAAAACGTCAGTCTAAACCCACAGCTTATCAAGTTTTTAGTCAAGCAGAAAAAGCCACTTATGATCAACTGTTTAAAAATGATGCCCAACGTCATGAAATTGCCTATAGTGCCTTGACAAAACATACAGATGATTATTTGGGATGGATGTATTTAACAGATCCAAAAGGTAACTTTACTGGTTATTATTCAGTGCGCGAAGTCTCTCCGAATAAGTCTGATTTTGAGGACATTGATTTTAATTTAGCAGAGGCAAATAAACAAGATCTTTTGGAAGTTGCTCAACAATGGGGACAAATTTTAGCAACTGATCATGCGAGGGCAGATCAAGACTTTGATGCAAAATATGTTCCTTATTCTCTTGAAAAACAAGTCACAGAAATCACCGATGGAAAGCATCAAGAATTCCGTTATTTAGTGAAAGAAATTGCTTTTGATTATGCTAATCAAGTACAAGCAGACTATGATAGTTTTGTTGATAATTTGAAGCCTGAAAATTGTCCTAAATGTGAATAAAGCCAAATTATTGCCTCAAACCCTTTAGGGTTAGGCTATATAAACAAAACCTGCGAAAGCAGGTTTTTATTTCGGCTGTGTAGACAGCCTTAGTTTTTATAGTATAAGGCTTTAGCCTGTCTATAATTGTTGATTTTACTTCTATTATTGGCTAATAATTAAATGATTATCTTTGGCAATGGCTTGAATATGGGGGCGTAAAGCGGGATGGTTTAAATTGATGATTTTATTATCAGGACATTCTAAACTATTTTGCGCCCTTTCATATAAGGCGATCGCATCTTCATCATTGTGGGCATTACCATAAAAAATACCGTCAATTTCTCCATAATTTGTGACGGTTTCATAGAAATAACATGACCATTCTTGACTCAAATTTCTATCGGATGTTTTCGCTAAAGCAGCTACTGATCCTGCTTTCATTGCCCCATTTTTTCTTAAATCTAATAATTTTAAATCACGGGTTAAATAAGGATAAGCAATACATTGATCTTTAATTTCAATTAACCTCGTATCTCCAAAAATTTCGACAATACAACTCGATAAAGTTAAACCAGCATAATAAATACGGCGATGGCTATTTTCTTGGGGTTCACCCTTATTATTTAGATAATGATGATCGAAACGATGAATGGGGCCAAATGACCGAAAAGTTAAGGCTTGGGTAGCATATTGAGTCGGATCAAATACCCGAATAATATGGCTACCCTGAGCTAAGATATAAAAAGTAGGATCAGGTGCATATTTAGGGGGCGGTTTAGCAATCAAAACCATTTACAAAATTCCCACTCCCCTAGCTTCAATTAAGACTCGTTTTTTCTGTCCTTGTTTCAATGCTTCAATCGGGGTTAATCCGTCTAAAATATTATTAGGTTGGCTTAACCAATTAATTTTAGCTAAAGCAGAGACTTGTAAGGCTTTAATTACCTCTGGAAATCCTTCAATGACACCATCTGGCCCTTCCGGATCAAATTGCCAAATAGGAAACCTTAAATGACCTTTTTCCGTAACCGCTAATAAGGTGCAACTTTTCACCCGATCATGGGGAGTTTGACGAGAAGTACCAAGAAGTTTTGCAACTTTAGGGGTCGTTATAGTATCTTTTAAAAGGTTTCTACGCCATTGAAATTGACGGACAAAGGTTTCCCATTCTAATTTTTGCCGTTCTTTTTCACTGTATTGCTGATTCTGTGTTAGTGACGAAATTAAATCAGCTTCTTCCTCGGAAAGTTGTGCTTTATTTTGCGTTTCTTTAACATCTTTTCCTAACGCTTCTAGTTCTTCTGATGATAAAGAACTTAAGAAATTCGTAATGATTTCTGCGGCTTCATTATCAGGGTGACAGTCTCGAAAATAATTATTTTCTTTGATGATCTGGGGATCAATTGCAAACATAATGCTTGCCTCATGACTAAATATCTATGGCTTACTCTTATACTGTAAGAGATGTCAACCTAGAAGTCAAATTCTGTAAGAGATGTCAAAACAAAACGCAACAGTTCAGAGAGCCTAAATCTGGGCTAAAATGCCTGTATAAGTCACCCTATCACCCCCATTATGGACGTTAAAGCTGCCGTTGCCTTTGAAGCTGGAAAACCCCTGACAATTGAAACCGTACAATTAGAAGGCCCCAAAGCGGGAGAAGTGTTAGTGGAAATTAAAGCCACAGGGGTCTGTCATACGGATGCCTATACCCTCTCAGGAAAAGACCCAGAAGGCTTGTTTCCTGCGATTCTAGGTCATGAAGGGGCGGGTATCGTGGTGGAGGTCGGAGAAGGGGTCAAAAGCCTTAAACCAGGGGATCATGTGATTCCTTTGTACATTCCCGAATGTCGTCAGTGTGAATATTGCCTTAGCATGAAAACGAATCTTTGTCAAGCAGTACGGGCGACCCAAGGACGGGGTTTAATGCCCGATGGCAGTAGTCGGTTTTCCTTAAATGGTCAAGAAATATTTCATTATATGGGAACTTCTACCTTTTCTAACTATACTGTGGTTCCCGAAATTTCCCTGGCAAAAATTCGAGAAGATGCCCCATTTGATAAGGTTTGTTATATCGGTTGCGGGGTAACAACTGGTTTAGGTGCTGTTATTAATACGGCTAAAGTTGAACCAGGATCAAAGGTGATTGTTTTTGGGTTAGGGGGTATTGGTTTAAATGTGATTCAAGGGGCAAAAATGGTCGGTGCTGATATGATTGTAGGGGTAGATTTAAACCCGAAAAAACGCGCTTTAGCTGAAAAATTTGGGATGACTCATTTTGTTAATCCTCAAGAATTAGAAGGTGATTTAGTACCTTATTTAGTAGATTTAACGAAAGGAGGAGCCGATTATAGTTTTGAATGTATTGGTAATACTAAAGTTATGCGACAAGCGTTAGAATGTTGTCATAAAGGATGGGGGGTTTCGGTTATTATTGGGGTGGCAGGAGCAGGGGAAGAAATTAGTACCCGTCCCTTTCAATTAGTCACGGGGAGGGTTTGGAAAGGGACAGCTTTTGGGGGCGCAAGGGGTCGCACAGATCTGCCAAAAATTGTCGATTGGTATATGGATGGTAAGATTAATATTGATGATTTAATTACCCATGTAATGCCCTTAGAAAAGATTAATGATGCCTTTGAATTAATGCACCAAGGTGAGTCAATTCGTAGTGTGATTACTTTTTAAATAAATAGAATTTTTGAGCTTAACAGTTAAGGCAAAACTTTGTTAACTTCCTCAACAGATAAACTTAAAACATTAGCAATTTGTTCTCTAGTCAATCCTAACTCATGAAGACGAGGAATAGCATCTTTTTGTGCTTGTTCTAATTGTTGAATTTTTTGCTTTTCTTGTTCCCGTAATTTACCTAATTCTACAAAGGTTAAAAACCGTTCTCCATCAGGACGATGGATTTCTAAATTATCTGATGTTAAAACAAATTTAATCCCCAATTGAGGACTTACCCAATCATTAATCTCCTCAATCACATTTAATCTATCCTCTGCTCTTACCCATCCTTGTAAATCAAGTTTATCAGGATCGAAAAGATAGTATTCTTCTACGCCATAACGTTCATAAAATTGGAGTTTTTTTGCCATTTCTTTAAGACGATTAGACGGGGAAAGAATTTCAAAAACTACTTGAGGTGCAATATTATCTTCTCTCCATTGTTGATAAGAATTTCTATCTCCTTTTGGTCTTCCAAACACGACCATTGTATCGGGTGCTTGTGCTAAAGTGTTATTACCTTCTACGGGATACCATAATAAATCTCCAGCAATAAAAACATGATCATCTGTGGCAAATAATAGCTCTAAATTCTCTTTAATAACGACAATCCAACGAAATTGTTTTGTATTATCTGCCATCAGTTTTCCATCACTTTCAGGATAGATAAGGGTTGCAGATGGTTCAGAAGAAAGTTGTTGTACCATAATTCCTTATCAATAGATATTGTATTAAGTTTAACTCAAGATTTAAACCAATTTATTCAACCGAGTATAAACAGTCGTTAACCCTTGAACATTGCCTACATTGCCAGGAAATAAAACCACAGGTAAATTAGGAAATAAAGGATGATCTTTTTCAGTCCGTATCATTGAACATCCCGCTAAAACTTGACCTAATAAACGGGCAGATCGCAGCTTTAAACCCGTACTTAAAACATCATTAGAGGTAATGCCACCCTTACTAATTAAAAAGCCAATATCACGGGGTAAACCTTGTACAATTTCCATTAATAATGAAGAAACTCCTATACCAAAATCTAACCTTTCTTGTACCGTATCAAAGGTTAATTCCTCTCGACTGGTATAAACAACAGGGGTTTTACCTGTGTTATAAACTGCTTTTACTTTATCTAAAATCCCTTGTAATAAAGCATTTTTTTGATCAGGATGATCCCGTAATTGTTTAACATCAACTTCAATACCAACCACATCAGTTTGTTGTAGTAAATCTGCTAATTGTTGGCTGCTTTTTTTGACATGAGAACCCACAATAATCACCCCAGGATTATTAGTAGGCTTATATTTTGCCATTTCTTCTTGTGCAATGGGTTGGGGACCAAGTTGTGCTAAAGAAGTTAAAATACTGGCCGCACTACGGAATAAAAAGCGTTTTCCTGATGCTGCTGCGGTTAATAAATCTTTGGCAAATTTATCTAAATCTTCTTGAATTTCTCCATCAACAACCCCACATTGATTATCTTTTAATTGTAATAGTCTTTCTAAGGTTCCTTGACGAATATCTGTTAATAAAAATCGTTCAACTTCTGTTGCTTTGATCCGTCCGTTGGTCTTTTCTTCCACATAATCAGGAAGATAACTATAGTTATAACCAAAGACCGAATCTTTAGCAAATTCTGTTTCATGAACAGGGGTTAATTTTCCATCTATTTTTAAATAGTGAACACTGTCGATAGTTTGTCTTCCCCCTTCAAAAAAAGCAGGGATCAGAAAATGAGCATCAAAACCCCCTAATTCTGAGACAATAACATCCGTTTCTATAGGATAATGACCTCTAAGGGTAGAATCTGACCGACTAACAATTAAAAAATCTTTAATATTTTCTGCGGCGATCGCCAGTTTAAGATTATGACAAACTTCTCTAATAACTTGGGCGGCATTTTCGGGAGTTAACGCCCTAGTATTGGTTAAAATGAAGAAAATGGGAACCTCATCTCTTAAGCCTAATCTAAGGGTTTCCACATCCCATTGCATCAACAGTAAACAACTGTGGACGGTTTGCGATCCCGTTGGATCATCATCTAAGACAATAATTTTTGGTTGCTGATTCATGGTTTCCCTACGCGATCGCCCCTATTATTGTCCCATAAGGTTGTGGTAGGGGTCAACGGCCGTTGACCCCTACTTCTCGCAGTATAGTTTATTGACTAGCACTTGCAGTTTCAACAATTTTAGCAAAGGCTGCGGGATCGAGAATCGCTAATTGGGCAAGCATCTTGCGATTAATCTCAATATTAGCCTTTTTCATCTGGCCAATTAATTGACTATAACTGATCCCATTGATTCTAGCGGCTGCATTAACCCGTGTGATCCACAGACGACGGAAGTCCCGTTTGCGTTTGCGGCGATCGCGGTAAGCATTTCGTAACGCTTTCATTACCTGTTGGTTAGCGGTACGAAATAGTTTGGAATGGGAACCTCTAAACCCTTTTGCCAGTTTGAGGATTTTTTTGCGGCGTTTACGAGCAACATTGCCCCGTTTTACCCTTGTCATAGTTACGCTTGATCTAATTGTTTAGTTTATGTGGTCATTGACTATTTGATAGGTTTACCCTTTAGAGATAGGGAAGCATCAAACGAACGTTCGGTTCATCTTGTTCACTGACTAAAGTCATCTGGGACAAACGACGACGCTTTCTTTCAGGACTCTTATGGTCTAATAAGTGGTTCTTGAAAGCTTTTCGTCGCATAATTTTGCCGCTGCCTGTTGCTCGAAAACGCTTAGCGGCAGCTTTGCGCGTTTTTAGTTTTGGCATGAATTTATATAAAATTAGACACAATTCATTATTATATCATCAAATTCTTGTTTTAGACAAGGGTTTGAGGTTAATTTATGGATATTTATTTTAAACTCCCCAGGTAGGATTCGAACCTACGACCAATCGGTTAACAGCCGACCGCTCTACCACTGAGCTACTGAGGATTGCTCACACGATTACTAACTATAGCAATAACCTGTGTACTTTGGCAAGGCCCTTTTTAATGATTTGTCAAAAAATCACTAAAAAGGGCGTTGTGCAATGTTCCCCTAGGGCTTTATGGTAGAAGTATGCCTCTCTCAAGATACTCCCCATGCCTACAAACCATCGTCGGCCCGTCTCCCTCTCCTTCATGTCTACGGACTTACCCATTCTTTCGACCATTGAAACCTCTGCCACCCTATACCAAAAAGATCGCTTTCAGTTCCATCTCCTCCTCAACCAACCGGAAGTTATGAAATCAGTTGCTGAAGAAGAACCCACTTCAGCCTTAGAAACGGCGAGACAGTTACTCTGGTTAGAACTTTCTCCTGCGCGGGTAATTATGACCTTACAAGGGAATGGCAAGTTTTGTTATCGCCATTTCTGGGAACCTGGTATTTATGGGGTCAGCCGCTATTGGCTAAATGATGACTCTGGGGATATTTCTAACGCTTTTCGTCTACGGAACTATACTCGCAGCCTAAAATTAGACGGAGATGTCTTACCAGAATATTTGAGACTGGAATATGAGTTATGGTCAGGTAAGGTACAACTCGGCAATTATATTTTGCATTTAGACATTCACCATTGATCAACTCTTGAAACGGCTTGTCTCTCCTCAAAATTATCGCATTGCTCTGACGATCGCCCTGCTCAGTCTAGGGTTGATTCTCATTTTTGCCCTTTCTCTTTCCTTTGGGGCAGTTTCTTTGAGTTTATCGCAATTATGGCAAGCCTTACTCCGTCAAGGTGAGCCGATCAACCAAACTATTTTGTGGCAGTTACGTTTACCCCGTGTCCTGGCGGCCATGGTGGTGGGGGCGGCTTTAGGAACATCGGGAACCTTGCTTCAGGGAATGTTACGCAACCCCTTAGCTGAACCCTTTTTATTGGGCATTTCAGCAGGGGCGGGCTTGGTGGTGGTAGGGATGGTCACATTGGGAGTTTGGCAAGCTTGGATACCCTTTGCTGCTTGGGTGGGGGCATTATTAACTACCCTCCTCGTTTATCTCTTAGCCCGCAGTGGTAATAAGATCGCTGTTGAACGGTTAATTTTAGGTGGGGTGGCGGTATCTTCTTTATTTGGGGCAGTACAAACCACTTTATTATTATTAGCAGAAGAAGGGCGCATTCAGTCGGCTTTAAATTGGATTATTGGCAGTTTAAATGGTCGGGGTTGGACGGAATTAAGCACCTCTGCTCCCTATATTTTGCTGGCTTTAATTGGCTCAACTTTATTAGGGCGATCGCTGAATGTTTTGGCTTTGGGGGATGAGTTGGCTGTAGGTTTAGGAATGTCTTTGGGGCGATCACGGTTATTAATTGGGGGAACGGCCGCTTTATTGGCAGCAGGGGCCGTAAGTATGGCGGGTTTAATCGGATTTGTCGGGTTAATTGTTCCCCATGGAATGCGCTTATTATTAGGGGGAAATGATCACCGTTGGTTAATTCCTTTATCGGCCTTTGGTGGGGCTTTTATTTTGTCTTTGGCTGATTTATTATCCCGTTTGGGCAGTGTAGAATTACCTGTAGGTGTGGTAACAGCTTTGTTTGGCTCTCCGGTATTTGTTTGGTTGCTTTATCGGCGATCAGTTTAATTCAACTTGCTTAAGAAGATAATTTGCTGTTGCGAGTGCAGATAAGGTGGCTTTTTCTACATTTAGGGACAAATCTAAGGCTGGTATAGCTGAAAAAGCATCTCCTGCCATCATCAATAAACCAGGCTGTTGTAAGTCCAAATACAACTCTCCATAGACGGTTTTGGGGTGACTATAAAGCCATCTATGAAGTTGATACTCAACAACGTTTGAACCTAACCATGAACTTGCTATTTCTAACAACTTTTCTACTACTATAGAGTCCTCTGTATTCCAATGGGTTTCGCTAAATTCAGGAGTAGAATGTAAGGTAACAGCAAAGCCTTGAGGGGAAATACCTTTCTTGTGGTTACAAGCTATCCAAGCTAAAGAAGGATCTTTGAGTCGTAACCCTCCTGGTTCTGGAATTAAGCTTAATTGATCGAGCAATGCTAAAACAGTGAGACAAGGATAATAAGTGACTTGTTCAAGACTGGATTTTATTTGAGGGGGTAAAGTTATGTCAGAATTTTCAAGCAATGCTAAAGATTGAGGAATAGGAGATGTCATGATTAAAATGTCTCCGTGAAAGCTATTTCCCTTTTCTGTTTCCACTGTCCAATAGGAAGCATCCCAGGTGATTTTAGTTGCCCTGGTTTGGAGATGAACATTTAAGTCTTTAGCCAAATGTTGAGCCAGACTACGATTACTTTCAATACCGCAATAACAAGTGGTTTCAGTGTTACTCAATTGTTTTGACCATTCTCTTACTAAACCCTGTTCAAGCCATTGATCTACCCATTGTTGAAATTTGGGTTCGCTAACAGTAAAAAACTGCGCTCCGTAATCAAAAATACCTTGACCATTTGATTTATAAGGGATACGACGAGTAGCTAACCGTCCACCAATTCCTCGCCCTTTATCTAGAATAGTCACCTTTATTCCATGACGTTGCAGCATCGTTCCTGCAATTAATCCTGAAATGCCACCACCAATAATAAGGCATGATTTTTGTTGGTTACTTGTAGATTTCATCAAGTTTAAATTAATAATTGGTTCTCAACTGTTCTAAGATCAGGAAGAAGTAAGAGCATTTTAATAAATACCCTTACTTAATTATTTTATCAAAAATTAGGCCAATGCTTTATCAGGAAAATATTTCTTGAGTTTAGCAAGTTTTGGAGGAATACTAAAAGCACAGTAAGGTTGATTTGGGTGCTTTCTAAAATAGTTTTGATGATATTCTTCAGCAGGATAATAGTCACTTAATTGCTCTAATTCTGTGACAATTTTACCATTAAATGTCTCGTCATCATTGAGTCGCTCAATAACGATTTTAGCGGTATCCAATTGTTGTTGTGATTCCCAAAGAATAATAGAACGATATTGTGTCCCCACATCGTTTCCTTGTCGGTTAAGGGTGGTAGGATCATGACTGGCTACAAAAAAGATTTCTAGGATCTCAGTTAGGGATATTTTTTGCGGATCAAAGGTTACTTTTACTACCTCTGCGTGTCCTGTTTTTCCGCCGCAAACAGCTTCATAAGTTGGGTTTTTTATCTGGCCACCCGCATAACCAGATTCTACCGCTTCAACCCCTTCTACTGCTTGAAAAACTGATTCTACACACCAGAAGCAGCCGCCACCTAATACAATTGTTTCTGACATTTTTTCGTTCCCTTTATCAGTGAGTATTATCTTCATTGTAAACACATAAAAGACTATTTAGACAAGGTATAATAAATTATGGATCTAGGACTGACTTGGTAAGGGCCATCCTAAGCGAGTGGGTTGCTCATAAATTTTTTTTAAAGTATTAATATCTCTAGGAGAAATAGGGGGAGGGTTGCCCACTTGTGAGAAATAAAGGGCATCAGTTTCTTGTAAACTATGACCCCAAATTCCCAAAGCATGACCTAATTCATGACGGGCCGCTGATAATAATGATAATTCTCCTAAACGGGGACTAATTTGAATGGTCATTTGATGAAATAGTTGTTTATTTTTGATATAAAATTCATAACGAGTTTGAGCAGTTCTAGCTCTAGGAATTTGCAATTGTCCCGTTTCTGGATTAATATTTTTATCTAAGGGAGGATCGTTTCTTTTTATGATAATATCTGCTAGATTAGGATCGGAAACTTCAATCATAGATAAGTAGATATTCCATTCTGTGATCGCTTGTTCAACCGCTGTTACCCATTGATTAAAACGACGGGTAACAGCAGCAGTATCATCAGGGTTAGAAGGTCGATCAAAATATACTTTAATGGGAAATTCTGACCAAATTAGATAACCGTCTAAAGTGGGTTTAATCTGTTCAAAATAGTCTCCCTGGTTGTTAGAATTTTGCCATTGATTTAAGGTTATTGGCAGGGGATGAATTTGCAGAGGGGGTAGTAATTTTTTTAAATCATTTTTAACTGCATGAACAGGTGTTATTGTCAAGAGCAAAACACTAATTACTAGCCATAAATTAACAGAAAATAAAGATATTTTTTTCTTAAATAATTGAGTGATAATCATGTTATATTTTTGCATTGATTTAACAATTTGGAATAGTATTTTTAGTAAGAATAGGAACAAAACTATAACCATATTCTGATGAAGTATCGGGAACAACTTTGACTAATACCGTAGGAGAATTTTTGCGATCGCCATTGGGTTCAAATTCAATCTTTCCCGTTACTCCTTGTAGTGTAAAATCATCACTTTTTAATTGTTCATATATTTTTTGACGTTGAAAATTAGGATTAAATAATTGTTCAATTTTTTGAGAAAAACTATTGAATGATGTTTGTTCTATCGCTGTCATAATTATTTTAGTTGTATCATAACTATTAGCAGTTCGATAGTTAACATATCCTCCCCAAAGTTGCTTAGCTTCACAAACAAAGTTGCGATCAGAACTATTGAGATAATGCCAAGAAATTGGAATAATAATACCTTCAGACAGTTCTTGTTTAGCTAAAATGTCTCTACTATATAAAGCATCACCACCAACAATTAAAAATTTATTTTGATTGGCAACTATAACATTAATCGCATTTTTAAACGCATCATTATCAACTTTTCCATCAGGAAATAGAACCAAAGTATTGACTCCTTTTTTTGCTACTTCAGCAATTGTTTTTCTTTCATCAAAAAGAGGATCAGCTAAATTAAATTTTTGAACAATATTTAATTCTGTGTTAGCATTTTGCTTCAAAAAAGCGTTATACAAAGAGAGACTATATTCACTATAAGGATTATAAAAAACAGCAACTTTTTCTGCTTTATTTTTCTCAATAAGATAGTTTGATAAGCTTTTAATATTATCACTATCTTGAGCAATTGTTCTGAAGAAAAAATAACCTTGACTAGATAGTTCGTCAGCAGAACTGGTGGGAGAAATTAATACTAACTTCTGGTCTTGATAAACTGGTAAAGCAACCTTTGTTATATCACTGCTATAATGACCAATCACAACAACAATTTTTTTATTTTCACCGAGAATTTTAGCATTATCTTTAGCTTGTTTAGCATTGTTATTGTCATTAGCAATAATAACTTGTAATCCTAATTTAATTGATTGCCGATTAATTTTTTTTTGAAATTGGGCAACTCCTCTTAATATTTCTTGTCCAGCATCGCCTCCTTCTGATGATTTTCCCAGAGGAATAGCTACAGCAATTGTCGAAAATTCTTTGTTGTCTAATAGTAATTTCGCATTGTTTAAATAAATGAGCGTTTCCGGATCATTTGGCTCTTTATTAAGGTATTTTTCCCAGCTATTAATAGCATTTTTATAATCTTTATTCTTGAAATAATTGACACCTTTTTGCTTGTCTAAATTAGCATTTTCAATTATAAGTTCTTCACCACAACTTATCTGATCATAATTTTCCAATATCTTAGAGCAAGACTGAGGAAAAATTATGGCAAAAAGTTTTAAACCACCGATTCCTAAAGATGTGACTGCCAGTAAAATAAATAGAATCAAATAAACTTTTTTTTCCCAATTTATCCAAATTTTTATATCTCTTAAAACATTTTTAGCTGATTGATATCGATTAACAAAGTAAAATCGGACTAATTTATCAATAATTTTAGCTAAATTATGATTGATTTTACTTGCAGGTGATCGCCAAATTATTTCATGATTTTCATCTCTAGGAAAGTTGTATGGATGAATACCCGTTAATGCTTTAATTGCAGTCATTCCTACTGCATAAAGATCGCTACAAAACATCGGATTTCCTGTTAGTTGTTCTGAGGGAGTATAACCCCTTGTGCCTCCGGCATGACTTTCAGATTGATTAACAACATATAATGAGGAAATATCTTCAGTAATCTTTCCCAAACCAAAATCAATTAGACACAGTTTATTGTCTGTTTTACGACGGATGATATTAGCGGGTTTAATATCTCGATGAATAATCTTATTTTCATGAACATAGACTAAAATATTGAGAATATCTTTGAGAAAATTTAAGATATATTCCTCACTGTGTTGACATCCATCCTTAATTTCTTGATTAAGGGGAGTTCCTTCAATATATTCTTGAACTAAATAAAAATCATTTTTTTCTCGAAAAAATTCAATAAATCGAGGTATTTGATTGTGATTTAATCGATATAATGCTTCAGCTTCTCTCTGTAAAATTGCTTCTACTGCTTCTAAGTCTAAAGAATTATGATTATAGGGTTTTAAATACTTAACGACGCAACGCTCATTCAGTCGTCTTTGATTTGTTGCTAAGTAGGTTTCGCCAAACCCCCCTTCTCCCAGAAGCAAGATAATTTCATAATGTTCACCAATAATATCGTGAGGATGATGACGAGGAGGCATGGACATAATGTGACTAGACGACTCAGATTAATCTTGATTTTGCCACAAAATTTCGGTTTAGTGGGTTTATTTGAGAAAATGTGCCTTTTTTTTTAGATTTTTATTAATTAAATAAATGAAAAATATAAACTTTTTTATGAAGTTTATGAATTGATTTTTTTTGATAAAACTATTAAAAATAAGAATAAGAAGGTTTACCTCAAGCCACGTTAACTTGATACTTTGCTCGATTGGTAGTTTATTTTGGCTGATTCTTGATGCGCTACCAATCAGTTTTTTCTCTCTTATTTGATTAATCTAGGAGTCTAGCAAAATGAATCTCACAATTTTTTCTCTTATTAACTACAAGAAAATTCGTTATTTGATTTTAGCTTTATTCAGCTTTTTTCTGATTTTTTTCCTTAATCTGAATTTTTTAGGCTTTAATAGTCAAGGAATTTTGGTAAAAGCTCAATCTAATGGCCCGTTTTACTGGGAATTCATTAATGTTGATATTGATGTTCAAAATAATGGAGATATGTTAGTTAAAGAAACTCAAAAATATGTTTTCAACACAACCTATTCTAATGAGCGTTATCGTTATATCCCTCTTGATAAAGTTGATAAAATTACAGATGTTTCTGTGACAGAAAATGGCACAGATTTGGCAGTCACCACCAGTGAAGAAAATAATAAATTGATGATTAAATGGTCTCATACTCTCTCTGCGCCTGAATCTCATACATTTGTCGTTAGTTATAGAGTGATTGGAGGATTACATATTCAAAGGGATTCAGAAAATGACAAAGTGTATTGGAAAGCAATTTTTCCTGATAGAAAAGCAGTTATTGAAGGGGCTAAAGTAACGGTAAAATTCCCCCAAGAATTAGCGGGAAAGATTATAGATTTTAGAAGTTTTGGGGTGTCAGCCAAATCATCAATAATAGATAGTAAAACTGTTGAATTTATCGCTTTAAATAAGCTTTTACCCCAAGAAGAATTAGAAGTACAAGTCACTTTTCCTCACAATATTTTAAATTTATCCCGTCCTCATTGGCAATCTTTTATAGGTAATCTAAGAACAATTTTTTCTCGTTTGATGCGTTTGATAGCATGGATATTAATATTCTGTGCAGGATGGAATTTATTATTCTCCCTATTCGGCGAGATCCGTGGCGGTGGCGGTGGCGGCGGCGGTGGCGGTGGCGGGAGCAGTAGCAGTGGTGGTGGTGGTGGCGGTGGCGGTGGCGGCGGCAGTGGTGGTGGCGGTGGCGGTGGATAAACCTAGTGCAGCGCGGGTTTTGATTTAATTGTTACCTTTTATTGACAAGAGTTTTGGCTAAACTCGCTTCTACTTAATTTGACTAAAATCCTCCATCATTGTATCAGGTGGGGGATTTTATTTTAAAGACTCTAAAGCGTCTAATACTTCTGATACTGAACGATATCTTTGCTTAAAATCATAAGCGATCATTTTATCAACAATTTGGCTTAAAGATTGGTCAATATCTGGGTAGTTATTCCAGCAAACCTTGAGGGTATCAAATTGAACTTTAATCGCTCTTGGATGTTTACCTGTTAAAGCTTGTAGAGCAATTTTTCCGACTGAATAAATGTCACTACATGGTTTAGGAATACCAATAGCTTGTTCAGGAGCCATATAGTGTTTATTGCTCAAATTAATGCTAATTCCTTGCTCAGAGGCTAGTTCCTTTTCGATTTCTTTAATGCCGCCAAAACCAATCAAAACAGGTGCTTTATCAAAATTTCTAATCATAAAATTATCAGGATTTATTTCTCGATGAATAATATTATTATCATGGACAAATTTCAAAATGCCCAGAATATCTTTAAGGAATTGAATTACGGCTTTTTGTGTCCAAGGTTGGCCATCAATTAAAGTTTGACTTAATAACTGACCTTCCATAAATTCTTGAACTAAGTAATAATAATCATTCTCCTCAAAATCAGCCAATAAGTTAGGGATATTAGGATGTTTACTTAACAACCTTAAGCTTGTAGCATTTCTCTGAAAGCGTTTTTTTATATCTTCAGATTGACTAGGAAATTGCCTAATGATACAAAAAGTTTGTGTAGAAAACCCTAAATCTTCGCCTAAGTAAGTTTTACTAAATTTATGACTAACTAAATCACCAATGATTTTATAACGGTTCATCAAGAGTTGATCAAGAAATGGGTCAGGAGGTGGTAATTTAAGGTCATCTTCTAAGCCTAAATCTTTCTTGGAAATGCGTTCAATATGTTCTAACAATTTAGATTTTCTGGTTTTTTCTTGCTCATTAATTAAGTGACTGTGATGAAAAGATTTTGTTAGTTTTTGCCATAAATGATGAGCTAAATATCGACTTATATAGTCAATCGTTAGTCCTCTTAATGCTGCTTCTTCGGCCTTCATTTTTTGATAAGTTAAGCCTCTCAAAGTTCCTTGAATAATCGCTTTATCTCGATTATCTAAAAGAGGTTCATTAATAGCTAATAACCAGGAATCAATTAAGCTAAATAAATTGTCAAAATCCATAATCTAGACCTTCGTGAGCAATTTTAGGTAATAATTGCAGTTTATCAGATATTTTCAGGTAATTCAATCAAAAATGAAGTTTATGAACTAAATTATGAACAATATGAACTTTGTTTTAAATAAGGGGACAGAGAAAATACAATAATAAATTTTATAAATGATTGAGGATTCTTATGATAAAATAATTACTATTATACTATTTTAGCTTATTTGTCTTCCTTTTTAAATATATCTTACAAATTAATGAGCTTTGATTTTTATATTTTTGCCTAAAAATGTAACAAAGGGTTGTAACTTATTCTATAATTAGGTTAAAGATAAATCTAAAAAAAGGCTAAAGTCTTGAATAACCGACTTACGATAAAAGAAACCCTTCTTGCTACTATTAATCAACAGAAAACACCCTATCAAATTAGAAGTGGTTCACCGATTACAGATGTAAAAATTAAGGCTCAAGCTAAGGAAACAATTGAGGAATTAACCCAGTCTTTAGAAGCGCTAAATCCCAATTTATATCCCTTACTTTATAGCCCAAATCTGCTTGATGGGGTTTGGCAGTTACAATATGCAACTGCTGGGGAAATTCGTCGTTTATCTTCTCTCAAATATGGGTTAAGAGTTGGCCCCATTTATCAAGTAATTGATCTTCAGAGTAAATCTTTTTTTAATCAAGCATTTGTTGAACATCGTTTAGGATTAATTTCTGGTTATGTTTTAGTAACAGCTATTTTTGAACCAGCTAAAGATGGTTTTTCGCCTCTGCCCAATGACACTCTTAATATTAATTTTAAAACGCGTTACCTTGCTATTACTAATATTGCTCAAATTAATACCCCAAACCTTGATCCACTTAAAGAGGTTCCAGCAAATAATCCTAAACAACGAGTTCCCATGTTTAAGATTACTTATTTAGATGAAGATTTAAGGATTGGAAGGGGAGGAGACGGGGGCTTATACATTTTGTCTAAATCACCTGATACAACGGCAATTCAAGGCTATTATCGATTTATTCAATCGGCAACCTAATAACTTATAACCATTCAATTGCTTTAGCTTTTTCTGGTAATTTAGCCATTTTTTGCCCTTGATTTCTGGCATAAAAACTAAATAAATCAATGGGCATTTTAATTAAATCAAGGGGACTGCCTTGACCAATAATTATCTTAACCGTATCTCTCGGTAAATCTTTGATCACCCATCTTCCGAGGCGATAAAAGACCTCTTTTGCCGTAAATTCTCTCATCAAATCGACTCCATATAATTCATGTAAATATTGATTAGATTGGCCATAACGTCGCCATTGACTGCGTAATTCTTTAAAATTAGAACGATGACGATGATGAATGATTGCTGTGGGTGAAAAAGTCAATTTCCAGTTAGTTTCTTGTTGAATTCGCCAGCAAATATCCGCATCTCCTCCTGTTGTTAAATAGGGACGAAATAAACCAACTTGATGAAAAATAGACCGACGAATTGCCAAATTTGCTGTTTGTCCATAGGGAAGAAAAGGATGTTCTAATAGAAACTTTTGGGACATCACCCCATAGCGTTCAGCGTATTTTTCTAGTAAACTATTACCAGATAAAGCTGCTAATTCTCCCACGACAATACCGATATTTTCATCAATAAATGGTTTTACTAATTCTTCTATCCATTGAGGAATAGGACGACAATCAGCGTCAGTAAATGCTAAAATATTTCCTATGGCTTGACGAATTCCTTGATTTCGAGCAGCATAAGAACTTTGAATCTGGTTTTCATTTAAGGCTTTAAGGTTAATTCCTATTTGCTGAGCATCAGCCGCAGCTTTTTCTAGGATTTGAGAAGTCTGATCGCTGCTATTATTGTTAACTAAGAGATATTCTACTTGATCTTTGGGATAGGTTTGCGATCGCAGACAATCAATTAAATTCGGTAAATCTTCCTCTCCATTATAAATGGGAATAATTACAGAGACGTTTGGGAAAAAAGACGAGTTATTTGATAAGTTTTCTGTAGGGTTTGACATAATAATGGGCAAAAACAGAGTGATTAATCAGTAATTTAATGATAAAATAAATTATTCTTAGAATCAAGCTTGAGCATAATTTTAAACCTAACATGAAAACTTTTATCAGAAAAATCCTCTTTACTTTAGGGATTATTGTTGTTTTTCCTCTCTTAATTCCTTTTATTATAACCACAGAAAAAGAAATTATCAAGGCTGATGTTGAACGCTGGCAAAACTGTTTATCTTGGGAACAACGTCCGATTAACATTCAATTACTCGCTCTTTTAAAAGAAGCGAAAGAATTTAGAAATTTATATTATTTTCGTTTGTTTAAAGGCAATTTTTGGGGACGATTTTTTATGTATTTATTAAAAACAATTTATCGAGAATGTCCCTACTTTTTTTTAGATAGTTCTTGTAATATTGGGCCAGGATTATTTATTCAACATGGTTTTAGTACGATTATTATGGCAGATATGGGGGAAAATTGTTGGGTAAATCAACAAGTTACCATTGGCTATAAAGATAAAACGGGACGGCCTAAAATTGGTGATAATGTGAGGATTACAGCAGGGGCTAAAGTCATTGGTAATATTAATATAGGAAATAATGTTACTGTAGGAGCGAATGCCGTTGTTATTAAAGATGTCCCTGATAATTGTGTGGTTGTTGGGGTTCCTGCCTATATTATTAAACAGGATGGTGTCAAAGTTAAACTTAATAATGCAGGTTAGGACAAATAAAAAAGAACCCCCACGAAACAGTAGGAGTTCTTAAAAATTTTATGCTAAATCTTAATCAAGATCAGGCATAGCGAGTACGGGTTCAGTCTCACGATCGATCCCTTTCTCAAATCCAGCAGCGGCCGCCCGCGCACGTCCCGCGTGCCATAAGTGACCAACCAGGAAGAAGAAACCGAGGGTAAAGTGAGAGGTTGCTAACCACGCACGAGGAGAAACATAGTTAAAAGAGTTAGCGTCTGTGATAACACCACCAACGGAGTTTAAAGAACCCAAAGGCGCATGGGTCATATATTCAGCAGCGCGGCGAATTTGCCAGGGCTGAACGTCGTTTCTTAACTTGTCTAAATCTAAACCGTTAGGGCCACGTAAAGGCTCTAACCAAGGGCCACGGAAGTCCCAGAAACGCATGGTTTCACCACCAAAGATGATTTCACCAGTAGGAGAGCGCATCAGGTATTTACCTAAACCAGTGGGGCCTTGAGCAGAGCCAATATTTGCCCCCATGCGTTGGTCACGCACCAAGAAGGTAAACGCTTGAGACTGAGAAGCTTCCATACCAGTGGGGCCGTAGAACTCACTGGGGTAAGCAGTGTTATTAAACCAAACAAATACAGCAGCAATGAAGCCCATCATGGACAACGCGCCTAAACTGTAGGAAAGATAAGCTTCTCCAGACCAGATGAAAGCACGACGCGCCCAAGCAAAAGGCTTGGTGAGGATGTGCCAGACACCGCCAAAAATGCAGATCAGACCGATCCAAATATGACCACCAATGATGTCTTCCATGTTGTTGACACTGATGATCCAACCTTCTCCACCGAAGGGAGCTTTGACCAAATAGCCAAAGATCACAGCAGGGTTAAGGGTAGGGTTAGTGATCACACGCACATCTCCGCCACCAGGGGCCCAGGTGTCATAAACACCGCCAAAGAACATGGCTTTAAACACCAAGAGCAGCGCACCACATCCTAAAAGAATGAGGTGATAACCGATGATGTTGGTCATTTGGTTTTTGTCTTTCCAGTCATAACCGAAGAAGCTGGAATATTCTTCTAAGACTTCAGGGCCACGAAGAGCGTGGTAGATACCACCAAAACCGAGAACCGCAGAAGAAATGAGGTGTAATACCCCAACTACAAAGAAGGGGAAGGTATCAATAACTTCACCCGCAGGGCCCACACCCCAACCGAGGGTAGCAATGTGGGGCAGGAGAATTAAGCCCTGTTCATACATGGGCTTTTCGGGGATCAAATGGGCTGTTTCAAATAGGGTCATAGCCCCTGCCCAGAAAACGATCAAACCAGCATGGGCAACGTGGGCCCCTAGAAGTTTACCGGAAAGGTTGATCAGACGCGCATTGCCTGACCACCATGCAAAACCAGTAGATTCTAGGTCACGGCCGCTGGTAGAAGGCAGATTAGAGAGCGTTACCACGGGGGAGTACCTCCTCAGGAAAGATAAAGTTCTGGTGGGGTTGGTCTTGGGGAGCCATCCAAGCTCTCAGACCTTCGTTTAATAAGATATTCTTGGTGTAGAATGTCTCAAATTCGGGATCTTCTGCTGCTCGTAATTCTTGGGAAACAAAGTCATAAGCACGCAGGTTGAGGGCTAAGCCGACAATTCCGATAGAACTCATCCATAAGCCCGTTACAGGGACAAATAACATGAAGAAATGTAACCAACGTTTGTTGGAGAAAGCAATACCAAAAATCTGTGACCAGAAACGGTTTGCTGTCACCATAGAGTAGGTTTCTTCTGCTTGGGTGGGTTCAAAGGCGCGGAAAGTATTGGCTTGCTCACTATCTTCAAACAGGGTGTTTTCTACCGTTGCACCGTGAATGGCACAAAGTAGCGCACCACCAAGGATACCAGCCACTCCCATCATGTGGAAGGGGTTTAGTGTCCAGTTGTGGAAACCTTGCAAAAAGAGGATGAAACGGAAAATTCCGGCTACTCCAAAACTGGGAGCAAAGAACCAGCTAGACTGTCCCAAGGGGTACATCAGGAAAACGCTGACGAATACCGCAATGGGGCCAGAAAAGGCAATAGCGTTATAAGGACGAATGCCGACTAAACGGGAAATTTCAAACTGACGTAACATGAAGCCAATCAGTCCAAAAGCACCGTGTAAGGCGACAAAGGGCCATAATCCGCCAATTTGACACCACCGGGTAAAGTCTCCTTGTGCTTCGGGGCCCCATAAAAAGAGAATGGAGTGGCCGAAAGCATTAGCGGGAGAAGAAACCGCTACGGTGAGGAAGTTACAACCTTCCAAATAAGAACTGGCTAACCCGTGGGTGTACCAGGAAGTAACAAAGGTGGTTCCGGTTAACCATCCACCTAGTGCTAGGTAAGCACAGGGAAACAATAGTAACCCGGACCAACCTACGAAAACAAAGCGATCGCGCTTTAACCAGTCATCGAGGACATCAAACCATCCTCTTTCTGGGGCGCGTCCGACTGCAATAGTCATAGAATCCCATCCTCTTGCTTAACTGAAATCGATGGCAAGATTTCTTAACGTTATTGTTATCTAGTTTAGGTCATATCGTCCCATTTTCTTATAAGAGGCGACCGAGATAAAGCCTTTGAGCTTAACTGAGTCGGCTTGTAAAATGGGGGATCTGAGCCGTTTCCACTCCACTAGGGACTTAATGAGTGGATCATTAACATTTCTTAAACTAGCACAATACAGCCCTAATCCCTGATCAAGTCTGGGAGGTTAGGAGAGGCTTGTGTTTAGTCGTCCCTAGACTATTATTAGCAAAAAATTTACAATTTGACATATCTTGTCTCATAATTTCCTGAACAATTGGTCAATCCGCCATATAAAACTTATGTACCATAATATGTGAATCGTTGGATTTGACTGTTTAATTATCTTTAGAACAATAAAAAATAGAGAATGGAGAAGAAAACTAAGGGAAATATCTCTAACTTGAGCAATGGTATATAACATCTTGGTTTCTTCAATAGTTACCGTATTTTAGCTAATTTTTGAGAGACTTTAATAAGAAACTTAGGACTAACTAAAAGTATGACAGTCTGTCTTTATTATTAATTAGAGATACCCAAAAAATTAAAGTTACTAAAGATACATTTTTATCTTTATTTCTCCCATATCTTAATTAGAGAGTCAACAAACATAGTAATAGGTGAAGATGAGTTTAAGTAAATATTATGTTTAATTATCTTCCACCATTGAACGACCATAATTTACCCTATCCCGACACCCTTCATCCGATTGTTGTCCATTTCGTGATTGCAATGGTGTTATTTGCTTTTCTCTGTGATGTTATCGGTTATTTTACTCAAAATACCCGCTTATATGAAGTAAGTTGGTGGAATATGTTAATTGCCACTGCTTCTATCTTTGTTGCCATTATTTTTGGTCAATATGAGGCCGGGTTGGCCCAACCTTACGAAGTTGTAAAACCCGTGTTAAATCTTCATACCCTAATTGGTTGGTCATTATCAGCACTTATTGCGAGTATTACAGGGTGGCGTTATGTTATTCGTTCAAGAAACCCTGAAAATCTGCCCATTCCTTATCTGGGACTGGGACTAATTTTAGTAGGAATTGTTGGCTTTCAAGTGTATCTCGGAGACAAGTTGGTATGGGTTTATGGACTCCACACCGTCCCTGTTGTTGAAGCCATTAAGGAGGGGATTTTACAATAATGAATCCTGAAGCGATTAACTTATTACAAGCCAGGCTTGGTGCCAACGGACTCCCATATACTATCCCCGTTCATCCTAACCTAGTTCATTTAACATTGGGATTGTTTATTATTGCCATTGTTTTTGATAGTTTAGGGGCAATGTTTGGGTTCCAAAAACCCCTGTTCAAAATCTTTGCTATTCCAGCTATTCGGTCAAATTTCTTCGATGTGGGTTGGTATAACCTCCTTGCTGCTTCAATTATTACCGTATTTACTGTCGCTGCGGGCTTTTATGAGATGATGCTGGCCAACCCCATAACTGATATTAAAAGTGCTTGGGGACTTGATGCCATGACTACCATGTTATGGCATGGTGTGGGGGGAGTATTTCTCTTTGCTTTTATGGTTGGCATGACTATTTGGCGTGGGTTTCAACGGTATATCTGGCGTAAAGAAAGAACCATCCAAGTGCAGTGGAGTTATTTAGGGGTGGGAGTCTTTATGTTATTTCTCTTGTTCCTTCATGGGACTTTAGGGGCGCAAATAGCGGCTGAATTTGGAGTCCATAATACAGCAGATCAATTGTTGAAATTAGGACAAGAAGCCCAGTTGTTGCTACCTTCACAATCTTAACTTGGTACTTATTAATGATGAAACCTCGCAATATTCTATTTTTGATTGCTTATGCGATCGCTTTAACAGGGATAAGTCTTTGGATGGGACAAGTATCCTATTCTTGGTTTCCCCCCCAAGCTTCAGCAGAGTCTGTCTTAATTGACAAATTATTTGCCTTCCTTGTGACGATAGGAAGCTTTATCTTTTTAGGGATCACAGGAGTTATGATCTACTCTGTGGTGTTTCAGAGGGCAGCTAAATATGATTTTAGTGATGGCCCCCATATTGAAGGCAATGTCACCCTAGAAATCGTTTGGACAGCCATTCCCATCTTATTAGTATTTTGGTTGGCAGGGTATAGCTATCAAATTTATCAGCAAATGGCTATTCGTGGCCCAATGGAAGTAATGCACTTAGCTATGGGTCACGATAACACCTCTGCTGTCGTTGAAGAACAACCCATTGAAGAAATTGAGGTGATCTCCAAACAGTGGGCCTGGGTGTTTCGTTATCCTGACAGCAACGTTACCAGTACAGAATTGCATCTTCCCGCTAACCAGAGAATTCGTCTAGCCCTACAATCAGAAGATGTGTTACATGGCTTTTATATTCCTGCCTTTCGCCTCAAACAAGACATCGTACCCAACCAAACCACCGACTTTGAATTTACCCCCATTCGGGAAGGGACATATCGCTTAAGAGACTCTCAATTTAGTGGAACTTATTTTGCAACGATGCAAGCAAATGTAGTGGTAGAGTCCCCTGAAGCTTATGAAAACTGGTTATCTGAAGCCAAAAAACGGCAACCTTTACCCGCCTATAACCAGGCAGCCTCCGAATATGCCCAAAAAACAACTAAAACTGGCTGGCCTACCGTAGTTCCGGCGGCCCCTCCTATAGTGAATTACCCGACCTAATAAAAAAAACCATGACAGACAGTCAAGTAAAAAATACCAACATTATTACAGAAAGCTATCAAGACCTATCGGCCAGAGAATGGAGGCGATATTTTAGCTTTAGTACCGATCATAAAGTCATTGGCATTCAGTACCTAGTCACTGCCTTTATCTTCTTTCTTGTCGGTGGGATCGGTGCAATGGTGATTCGGGGAGAATTAATTACTCCAGAAGCGGATTTAGTCGATCGCACCTTCTATAACGGAATGTTCACCATGCACGGCACAATTATGCTGTTTTTGTGGACATTTCCCTCATTAGTGGGATTGGCTAATTATTTAGTTCCCATTATGATCGGGGCCAAAGATATGGCCTTTCCTCGCCTCAACGCGGCTGCCTTTTGGATGGTTCCCGTAGTCGGTATTTTGATGATATCCAGCTTTTTTGTCCCCAGTGGTCCGGCCCAAGCGGGTTGGTGGTCTTATCCTCCTGTTAGTTTACAAAATCCCACGGGACAGTTAATTACTGGGCAATTTCTCTGGATTTTAGCCGTCGCTATTTCTGGGGTATCTTCGATTATGGGGGCGGTGAATTTTGTCACCACTATTGTCAAAATGCGGGCCCCTGGAATGACCTTTTTTCGGATGCCAGCCTTTGTTTGGACGGTTTTAAGCGCGCAAATTATTCAATTATTTGGTCTTCCTGCCCTCACGGCCGGGGCAGTTATGTTACTGTTTGATTTAACTGTCGGAACCAGCTTTTTTGACCCCGCTAAAGGTGGAAACCCCGTTTTATTCCAGCACTTTTTCTGGTTTTATTCTCACCCGGCAGTTTATGTGATTATTCTGCCCATCTTTGGCATTTTCTCAGAAATCTTCCCCGTCTATTCCCGTAAACCCCTCTTTGGTTACAAAGTGGTGGCTATTTCCTCCTTAATTATTGCGGGAGTGAGTGGGTTAGTTTGGGTGCATCATATGTATGCCAGTGGGACTCCTGGTTGGATGAGAATGATATTTATGTTATCCACCATGTGTGTCTCTGTTCCCACTGGTATTAAAGTATTTGCTTGGGTGGCAACAATATGGGGCGGTAAATTACGACTCAATACCCCTATGTTATTCGCCCTGGGTGCGTTGATCATGTTTATTTTCGCAGGTGTCACCGGAATTATGTTATCTGCGGTTCCTGTGGATATTCATGTTAATAATACCTATTTTGTGGTGGGGCATTTCCATTATGTTTTGTATGGAACAGTTACTATGGGAATGTTTGCCGCTATGTATCATTGGTTCCCCAAGATGACGGGGCGGATGTATTACGAAAGTTTGGGTCAACTCCATTTCTGGTTAGCCTTTATTGGTACTAATCTTAACTTTTTACCCATGCACCCGTTAGGATTACAAGGAATGTTACGTCGGGTAGCTTCTTATGACCCTGAATACACCTTTTGGAACGTGATAGCGAGTTTAGGGGGATTTTTCTTAGGAATGTCTACATTACCCTTTATTCTCAATATGGTGAGTTCTTGGATACAGGGGCCCATCGCACCGAGTAACCCTTGGCGGGCCATTGGTTTAGAGTGGTTAATATCTTCTCCTCCCTCTGTTGAAAATTTTGAAGACCTTCCGATCATTATTTCTGAACCCTATGGTTATGGTAAGTCAGATCCTTTGGTAAGTAACCTCGAACAGATGATAGGACATCACGAATAGTTGATAGTTGATAGTTAATAGTTAATAGTTGATAGTTGGAGAAGATAGCAATGGATAGTTCAATTACTTCAGAACAGTTACATGAAGCAGTAGGAGAACATGGACATGGACATGAACATGATGCAGAAGGAAATAGTTTATTTGCCTTTATCGTGTTTCTCCTTTCAGAAAGTATCATTTTTCTGAGTTTTTTCACAGGATATGTTGTTTATAAAACCACAACCATTGACTGGCTACCTGCTGGTGTAACAGGACTAGAAATTAAAGAACCTGCCATTAATACAGTAGTTTTAGTTTCTAGTAGTTTTGTGATTTATATTGCAGAACAGTTTTTAGAACGTCGTCAACTCTGGGGTTTTCGTCTATTTCTCTTAGCTACGATGGCCATGGGAACCTATTTTTTGGTGGGACAAGCTATAGAATGGCAGGGTCTAGAATTTGGCTTTACATCAGGGGTATTTGGTGGAATGTTTTACCTCTTAACAGGGTTTCACGGGTTGCACGTTTTCACAGGAATTCTCTTACAAACCATTATGTTAGGCCGTTCTTTCTATCCAGGTAATTACGATAACGGTCATTTTGGGATAATGGCAACCTCTCTTTTTTGGCATTTTGTTGATGTTATTTGGATTATTTTATTTGTCCTTCTTTATCTTTGGCAGTAAGAGGAAAAGGCAACAGGCAAAAGGCAACATAGTAGGTAGAAGCAATTATGATTATTGACGATCAATATTATGACGTAATTATTGTTGGCACAGGGGCAGGAGGTGGAACCTTAGCCAATAAATTAGCCCCCACAGGTAAAAAAATTCTCATCCTAGAAAGAGGGGATTTTATGCCCTTAGAGGAGCAAAATAGAGCGAACGTTGATGTCTTTAAAAAAGAACGTTACCGCGCCCCTGAACGCTGGTATGATAAGGATGGTGAAATCTTTTCTCCTCAGACTAATTATGCAGTCGGTGGCAATACAAAAATCTACGGCGCAGCTTTAGTAAGAATGCGTGAAAAAGATTTTGATGCAGTAGAACATCAAGAAGGCATTTCTCCCGCTTGGGGTTTAAATTACAGTGATTTTGAACCCTATTACACCGAAGCTGAACAACTGTATATGGTTCATGGCCAAACAGGCAATGATCCTACAGAACCCCCCCGTAGTGCTGATTATCCCTTACCTCCCCTTGCAAATGAACCTCAGATCCAAGTCATTGTAGAGGCGATCGCCAAACAAGGGTTACATCCCACAACCTTACCCCTAAGTTTGACAGATGCAGAAGATGACCCCACCGGAGACTCTGAAGTATTTGGTATCGTTCCGGCCCTAAAATATCCTAATGTCACCCTGAAAACCTCAGCTAAAGCGGTCTGTTTACTGACTAATTCATCGGGAGATGTGGTAAAAGCAGTAGAAGCGGAAATTAACGGTGAAATTTACCTCTTTTTCGGAGATATTATTGTTTTAGCCTGTGGTGCAATTAATTCGGCGGCCTTACTATTACGTTCTGCCAATAATAAACATCCTAACGGGTTGGCCAACCGTTCGGATCAGGTGGGACGTAATTTTATGAAGCATAATCAAACAGCGATGGTGGAATTAAGTGCTAAGTCTAACTCTGGTCAGTTTTTGAGAAGTGTGAGTGTTAATGACTTTTATTGGGGAGATGAAAATTTCCCTTATCCTATGGGCCATATTGAGAATACGGGGGGACTGCTTCAAGACATTATTTTTGCCGAGTCTCCGCCCATTTTATCGGTTTTGGCCAAAGGAATGCCTGGTTTTGGCCTGCAACAGTTAGCGAAACGTTCTATTGGTTGGTGGATGTATACAGAAACTTTACCAGATCCTAATAATCGCGTCAGAATCAAAGAAGATAAACTCTATCTTGATTATACGCCCAATAATATTGAGGCTCATGATCGCCTGATTTATCGTTGGATAGATGTCCTCAAAGCAGGGGAAAAAAAGCTAGAAAGTTCTGTTTTTGAAAAATTAGCCATTTATCCCCGTGGGGAAGTTCCGATACAAACTGTAGCTAACCAGTGCGGTACTTGTCGCTTTGGGGAAGATCCTAATACTTCTGTTCTTGATCTTAACTGTCGCACTCATGATCTCGAAAACCTCTATGTAGTCGATAGTAGCTTTTTCCCGTCAAGTGCAGGGGTTCCCCCCGCTTTAACTATTATTGCTAATGCTTTACGAGTTGGTGAATATCTGAGGGAAGTTCTTTCCAAGTAACTTAAAAAGGTTTATCCCTTAAATTACAATAGGGGCGACTGTAGCTTAGGGGGGGTTCTAAGGCGTGTTCTCCTAAGAATTTAGCATCTCTCATCACTTCCTCAGTTTTGCCATCGTAAACCACTTGTCCTTGGCTTAAAATGATCGTGCGATCGCATAATTCCCAGGCAAGATCTAGATCATGGGTAGCAATTAATTGGGTTAGTGGTAAGGTATGTAGTAAATTAATCAGTTGGCGACGGGAACGGGGATCGAGTTGGGCCGAGGGTTCATCTAATACTAAAACTTGGGGCTGCATGGCTAAAACTCCGGCGATCGCTACCCGTTTTTTTTCTCCTCCTGACAGGTTATCTGGGTTACGATGTCCGTAAGTTTGGGGGTCAATATTAACGGCTTCCATTGCGGTTTTTACTCTTATTTGAAGTTCGTTTCCCCTTACGCCTCTATTCATTGGGCCAAAAGCAACATCTTCCCAAACGGTGGGCATAAATAATTGATTGTCGGGGTTCTGAAAAACTAAGCCAACAAAGTTACGAATTTTGGTTAAATTTTGCTGATTAATTGGCAATTGTCCTACGATAATTTCTCCAGTTTGGGGTAAGAAAATACCATTAAGATGAAGTTGTAATGTTGATTTTCCTGAGCCATTAGCTCCAATTAATGCAACTTTTTCATTGGCTTTGATGGCTAAATTTATCTGATTCAGAGATAAAGTTCCATCGGGGTAGGCATGACTAAGATTTTGGATTAATACGGGGTTATGGTGCATTTTGAAATCTCAGATAAGCAATTTTTAACAGCTAGACAGTTAACTAGATGCACTGGTATAAAAACGGAGGGCAAACCGCCAAAAATAGTGGGACATTGTTAACAAAATAATTGCCAAAAGTCCTGAACTGAGTAACCAATAAAACTGGGTTTTTCCCAGTAATGTTTCTGCGGGAACAGTGGTTAAAAAAGTCACGGGAATGACAAATGTAAAGAAAAATCTGTAAGCCGCTGGATAAGCAGCAATAGGAAATCTTCCTGCTTCTAATAATCCTTTGAGGACTTCAGTTACATTGTAGATCTTAACAAACCAGATACTTGTAGATCCTAACATAAACCAGATACTATATAAGCTAATAATAGCAAAGCATATTGTTAGACTGCTTAATAAATAATTATAGCCAGGTATTCCGAGTTGATAACCAGCATAACTAATAATAATTATCCCAAAAATTAAATCAGCAAAGCCCCAAGGAGAAAGGGTTCTCAAGGATAACCAATATTGACTACTAATGGGTTTTAGTAAAATAAAGTCAAGGGTTCCTTGTTGAACTTGTTCGACAATACGATTCAAATTTGGCACTAATAAAGTGGCTGAAATTCCTTGTAAAATAGTAAACATTCCTAAGACAATTAGAGATTCTTGCCAACTCCACCCTTGAAATGTATAGCCTGTTCTATAAAATAAAAACAAGCTAAAAATACCGCCAATTAAATTGGCTAAACTTGTTAATACGGCAATTAAAAAGTTTAAGCGATACTCTAATTCTGCGCTAATTGACGTACTCCAAAACAACTGTAAAATCCTTAAATACTTTGACATAAGTTAGGGCATCCATTCAACTAAAATACTAAATTGACTGTCTTTTTTTACCCGTGAATTTTGTTTTTCTATTTCGGTAGCAAGACGAATATTTTTAGTCATAGCATAACCAAAGGAAAGGGTTGTTATTCCCACTTCATTCTCATCTCCAGGAGACATAAAGGTTTGAGAAACTGAGAAATCAGATGCTCCAGTACGAGATATAGGAAAGATAATTTTAGCCCCAACATTAACCCCATCTTCATCATAATTATTGGTTCTAATAGAACGATATCCTAAGACGGGTGTAGCATTAATATAACTCCCTAATGGTAGTATATAATAGTTTAAATTAACGCCGCCAGCTTCCCGATCTTCATCATCATTAAAAGAGGTTTCATAGTCTCCACTAATGGTTAAATTAGTTTGACCAATAAAAATATCTTCCACCCTAACATTGATACCTCCTCGATGATGAGAAGAAGGAAATTCAGCATATCCAAAACCAATACGAGTCCGAAAACTGGGATCATTTTTAATATCTTCTGAGACGTTAGGTACAGTTTTTAACCATCGCTGTAATACGGGACTCTCATTGATAATCTCTGGAGATAAATCTAGCTTATTTTCTGTTACAATTGGTTGACTATTGACAGAAGCAGCTAGGGGTAAGATTAGGGATAGACTGAGACTTGAGAGAGACAAAAGCTTAGCTTTAAAAATTGTTATTGAATCAAACATTATTAGACGAAGGAAAGCTAGTAACCTTAATATTATATCTCAACTTTTTTGCTTTTGTTTATCTAAATCAATATTTTCAGAGTTATTCCCAGCACAATTAACATAATTGATGACCAAAAAGCTGCTATCTTTTCAGAAAAGTTATAGACTTGTAAACAGCCATTATATAAGATCAAAAGAGTATAGCATCCTGTGAATATTAGGCTGATATTTTTAATAAAATAAAATTCATGAATCAATAGACGATTCATGATTAGGAAAACAATAAAAGGTAATAAAGAGACTCCCGAAAAAAACACCGTTGAGACAAAGTAAACCAATTTTCGATAGATCAACTGAGCAATCAAGCTAATAATTATCAAACAAAAAAAGGGAGCTAGTCCTAAAATAAATAAAGCAATAGCAGAAGATTGATTAAAGAAAATTTTACTCTGATTAGAATAGAAGTCATAAATACAAATAACATTAAAAATAATACCATATAAGATGCCATAAATTAATCTTTGGCTTGAGTGTAATTTTGCCAAACTCGACAAAAATTTTCCTCCTGGATCAATGACAATCATAATTCCTGTGGTTAAAAATAATTGACAAATCCTAATAATAGGATAATCCCAAATTCGCCATAATTGATTGAAGTGATTATTTAACAAAGTAAGCCTAGTTTGAGCTAATTCTAGTCCATTCAAATCTTCCTGTGTTTTAAACAAATTAATTGCTTTTTTAAGATCTGATATTGCCTTCTTGTATTCCTTTAATTCTTCATAAGCAAAACTTCGATAATAATAAGCTTTAGCTGACATATTTTGAATATTAATACTTTTATTATAAGCTTCAATTGCCCCTGGTAAATAGCCTAATTTATAACGGGAACGTCCTTGATAATAATAAGCCTCAAAACATCGAGAATCTAATCTCAAAATAGTCTGGCAATCTTCTAAAGATTTTTGATACTGATCAAGATAAAAATAGACTTCACAACGTTTAATATAAGCTTCTAAAAAATCAGGCTTTAATTGAATTGCTTTATCATAATCATTCAGGGCTGATAAATAGTTTTTGTCTAAAGTTTTTCTCACACCCCGAAGATAAAAATCTTGAGGGGATAATGATTGTGATTGATAATTTGTTTGAGACTTATTAGGGGTTTGAAAACGATTTTTTTGATTGATCAGAATTTGATAAGCTTCAGAAATTTCTTTGAATTTTTCTTCACAAAAAGGATCATTGGGATGGAGATCAGGATGATATTGACGGGCTAAACGACGAAAGGCATTTTTTATTTCTTCTGTAGTTGCCTGAGAAGAAATTTGAAGAATTTTATAATAATCTTTTGCTTTTGACATTCACTTTAGCTAGAATATGGAGAGAACCAAAAATCATCTCAACTTAATTTTAATCATACTTCTGTTTGCTAACCTTTGCCAAGGGGTGTTAATCTCCTAAATTGATGAAGCCTACTTTCAAAAATACCCTTGATTGGGAACAAGCTCAACTACTCATGCAACCCGCTTTTATTCGTGTCATAGATAATTTACGACAGCAACTTGAAAAATCAACCTGGGAAGGAACTTATCATGAAGTTCAAAGTCCTTATCCTGGTTATCAACTTTTATTAACTTATCAAGAACATAGGGTTAGAATAGATCTCTGGGATATCTGCTTTCAGATCTGCTTCCTGAATTATGAACCATCTCTAGAGAATCAGAATAATTCATCAGAAGTTGAACAAACTGTACAAATAGATACAGACTTAATTCAGGAATCAGGGGAAATTGATTGGCATCAATTAGAAGCAAAAACTCAATGTCTGATTAATGACATTTTTACCTGTTTACCCGTTATTTAATCATTAAAATTAATCGCAAAATGATACAACAACTCAGAGAATTACAAGTGAAGTCTGGTGCAATTTTCGACCATAATGGTGAAGTAATTGAAAGTTTTGGCAATGATGACCAAGCTTTAAAATATGTTCAGAATAGTGTGGTTATTTGCGATCGCAGTCATTGGGTAATCTTACAGCTAAAAGGGGCAGATCGTCAGCGTTTTCTCCACAACCAAACTACGAATAATATTAATATCCTGAAACCAGGGCAAGGTTGTGATACAGTTTTTGTCAATTCTACGGGACGAACCCTAGATTTAACCACAGCTTATGTTACAGAAGATAGTATTATCTTGTTAGTTTCTCCTAACCGTAGTAAGTTTTTGATGGAGTGGATGGATCGCTATCTTTTCCCAATGGATAAGGTAGAAATAACAGATATTTCTGAGCAAAATGTTGTTTTTAGTCTCATGGGGAATCAAAGCCATGATATCTTAAAACAATGGGGAATGAATGAAATTATTGAAAAAAAGCAGGGAAATCATAGTTTAGTAACCCTAGAAAATGATTCATTAAGAATTGCGGTTGGAAGTGGCTTAGGAATTACTGGTTATACTTTAATAGTGCCAATAAATTCAGCTTTAACTGTTTGGGAAAAATTAATAAAATTAGGTGCAATTCCCACAGGTAATAATGTTTGGGAAAAACTAAGAATTAAACAGGGAAGACCATTTCCAGATCAGGAATTAACTGAAGATTATAACCCCTTAGAAGCAGGTTTATGGCAAGCTATTTCCTTTGATAAAGGTTGTTATATTGGACAGGAAACCATTGCTAGGTTAAACACTTATAAAGGTGTTAAACAACGTCTTTGGGGCGTTAAATTAAATCAATTCGTTGAACCTGGAACCCCTGTTACTCTTGATGACAATAAGGTAGGAATTTTAACCAGTTGTACCGAAATAGAACAGGAAGCTTTTGGATTAACTTATGTTAAAACAAAGGCAGGAGGAGCAGGATTAATAGTTAAGATAGGAGCAGCGACAGGAGAATTAATTACTCTGCCATTTTTAACCCATGAATACTATAGTTAATTTTCGGTAAGATAGGCATCTTGCCTGTCATGGATTATTTTAACTATAAATATACCGTTAAATTTTAGGGCTTAATGGTATTAAGCCCCTACAGAGGCGATCGCCACCTAAGATCCTGATCCTAGCGAAAATCCCACAACTGTGTAACTTTCTGTTAATATCTTAGAGAAACGTTAAGAAACATTACAATTTTATATAAATGAAGTTATTGATCGTTGGCGCAACAGGAACGCTAGGGCGACAAATAGTGCGTCAGGCCCTAGATAAAGGTCATCATGTCCGTTGTTTAGTCAGAAATGCCAGAAAAGCAGCTTTTTTAAAAGAATGGGGTGCAGAACTAATTATTGGGAATCTCTGTAAACCTCAAACCTTACTGCCAGCCTTAGAAGGAATGGAGGCTATTATTGATGCAGCAGCCGCGAGGCCAACTGATACCCTCTCCATGAAACAAGTAGACTGGGAAGGGAAAGTTAACCTGATTCAAGCTGCCCAAAAAACAGGGGTTAACCGTTACATATTCTTCTCCATTCTCAAGGCAGAGAAATACCCTGAAGTGCCTTTAATGGAGATTAAATACTGTACAGAGAACTTTTTAATTGCATCAGGGTTAAATTATACGATTTTGCGTCCTTGTGGCTTTATGCAGGGCTTAATCGGTCAATATGCTGTTCCAATTTTAGATAATCAAGCAGTTTGGATCACTGGAGAAAGTAGTCCTATTGCCTACATGGACACCCAAGATGCTGCTAAATTGACCATTCGCGTCTTAGAAGTTCCCGAAACCGAAAAGCAAACCTATCCCCTGGTAGGGACAAAAGCTTGGACAGCAGAAGAAATTATTCAGTTATGTGAGAAATTATCGGACAAAACCGCTAAAATTGCCCGTGTCCCCTTGGGACTGTTACGATTTTTACGGGGCTTTACCCGTTTCTTCCAATGGACGTATAATATTTCTGATCGCCTAGCGTTTGCAGAAGTTTTAGCCAGTGGCACATCATTAAACGCCTCAATGGATGAACTTTATCAAACCCTAGGACTTGATCCTAAAGAGACGACTACTTTAGAATCCTATTTAAAAGAATATTTTAGTCGTATTCTTAAAAAGCTCAAAGAAATCGATTACGAAAAGAGTAAATCGAAAAAGAAGAAGAAAACCCCCTTTAAATCTTCTGTTTGAGTTAACGCTGACAAAGGATAGCTCATTGTGCCAAAAATAGGCATCATTTTTAACGATCTCAAACCCGTTGCTTGTCAAGTTGCCACAGACTTACAGGCACAACTGACAGCTAAAGGCTGGAATGTAATACTAGAGACTGGCCGAGGTGGACTCCTCGGTTATTCTCAACCCGAACGTCCCGTCTGTCATACTCGTATAGACAATTTAATCCCTCCCCATTTTGATGAAAATATGGCCTTTGCCATAGTTTTAGGGGGAGATGGTACTGTTTTGTCTGCTTTTCGACAAGTGGCCCCCTGTGGTATTCCCTTATTAACGATTAATACGGGACACATGGGCTTTTTGACGGAAATTTATCTTAATCAGTTATCGGAAGCCTTAGAACAGTTATTAAGGGGAGACTACGAAATAGAAGAACGTACCATGTTAACGGTACAGCTATTTCGTGAAGATACCTTACTTTGGGAAGCTTTATCTTTAAATGAAATGGTCATTCATCGGGAACCTTTGACCAGTATGTGTCATTTTGAGATTAAAATCGGCAGACACGCCCCTGTAGATATTGCTGCTGATGGGATTATTCTTTCTACCCCTACAGGGTCTACAGCCTATTCTCTCAGCGCAGGGGGCCCCGTTGTTACCCCAGATGTACCAGTGTTTCAGTTAGCCCCGATCTGTCCCCATTCTTTGGCTTCTCGTTCTCTGGTATTTTCTGATAAGGAAGCTGTTAGTATTTTCCCGGCAACCCCTAACCGGATGATTTTAGTGGTTGATGGCAATGGGGGATGTTATGTCTTACCTGAAGATAGAATTCATGTGGAAAAATCTCGTTATTTTGCGCGGTTTATTCGCTTAGAATCTCCTGAATTTTTCCGTATTTTAAGGGAAAAGTTAGGATGGGGACTACCTCATATTGCTAAACCAACTTCTGTGGAATTACCTTAATTGTGGCTCTCCCGTACCTGTGGTGATAAGTAAAGCTTATAATTCGTAGGGTGGGTTAGACGCGGCAACGATTTTGAGGAAAAACTAATAAGTTTTAATCCGCGTCGTAACCCACCATCTTAAGTATTGTATCTGATTATACATTTTATACCAAGATGTCGGGAGAGCCGTGATGTTGATATTTTAGTAGAATTTTCAAAAGTACCAACTTTATTTGATTTAGTAGAAATTGAGTATTTAATTAGTGATAAAACAGAAGATTCTGATAAAAATAATATTCTTGAACCTTGGCAATTGGATGATTAAAGAAGTCAGAAAGCAGAAAGAAAAGCAGGGGTCAACGGCCGTTGACCCCTAAAAAAGATGGAATTAACGATTTCCTTGGTATACTACTGTCGTAGAATTAAATAGGCTTTCTTGAGGAATACTGGTGATGGAAGTTCCTTGAACTTTTCTGACAGCTAAGCCATTAGAATCTTTTTTGATATAACGAAGACCATCTAATTTACCTGCATTGAGTAGTTTTTGCCAGTCATCTAGATTAACTTTGATGGCAGCAGTGCTACCGCAACCATTAAAATACATATCATTCGTGATGATACCACCTGACCAGCCATAGAAAGCTAAAGGTTGCTCCCAAAAGACTTGAGTAGTGGTACCTGAACCCGTATTTAGGGTTTGGTTACAGCCAGTCGCAGCTAGAACGGGTGTGGTGGTAAAAGACAACAACAAACAGACGGAAAAGAACAAAGCCAAGAGTAATTTTTTCATGGTGATTAAACCGAATATTTTAATTCGGATAAAACGATTAAGAACAGGTAATTAAAGTTAAATTAGAGTAATGAAGTTTTTCAAGACAGTTAAATACAATAGCCTTAAAATTTCATGACTTTTTAATTACCCAGTATTCAAGTTACCATGACTGTCATCACTCAAGACTGTAGCGAAAAAAAATATACATTTTTTTACAAAAATTATTTTATTTGTTAAGAATTTATAAAAACTTATCTCTAGGGTCAAAAAATATGCAATATTGATTTTGTTCAAGTATTTTTATGATTGGGAGTCATTCAAAATGAACAAAATTTCCACTCTCTTTAAAGTGATTTTTGCCTTTTTATTTGCTTGTGTTATTTCCTTTAATTTAGTTGTCGATCAAGCAATGGCAACAGGAGAATTTAGCCAAACTTGTGAGAATATAGAACTTGATGGTTCATTCCTAACAGCCGACTGTAAAAGAATTGATGGTTCTTTAGAAGCAACCTCAATTAACTTAGATTATTTTGTTGGCAATTTGAATGGTACACTCTCTTGGGGTGATCATAATTTCTCCCAAACCTGTAAAGATATTGGTTTAGGGCAGTCTCTCCGTACCCGCGAATACGTTCTCAATGCACAATGTGAAAAAGCAGATGGCAGAACTTATGTCGCAACAGAGATTACTTTAGATGAGGATATTGCCAACATTGATGGACTCCTAGAATACGAAGGGTACGACTTTTTCTAGGATAATTACTTCATGAATGGTTAATATCTAAGCTATTGTTGGCCAATGATGAAAGGCCAACAATACTACTTAAAAGAGTATCGAAGATATTATCAAAATAATTCCGTTATTTTATTTTCAGGATTCAAAAAGTTGTGATGTTATCAAGTTTAATTCTCTATACCTGATTAATTTCTATCACATTCCCATCAAAATCTTTAGTAAAACAAGCAGCCCTTCCCGACTGACTCATTTGCACCGGATGACCATGACTTTGTAACCGTCCAATCAGTTCATTTAGGTTATCCGTTCCCAAAGCAAAATGAGGATTACGCCCCCATTTCTCCTCATTAGCTAAACTTATTTGTAAACCAGGATGAACCATTAAATGAATTTGATACTCACCAATTTGATACCAAATACCCGGATATTTCAAGGGGCGATCAACCTTTTCTAATCCTAAAATCTTGCCATAAAACTTTTCTGCTTTCCCCAAATCAGAAATCAGAATCGCTGTATGAAGACAGTTCGTAATTTTCATGACTGATCTCACCCCTTTCCTAACAATAATTAGCTCTAAATAAGCGCGTCTGCCGTTTCAGGAGAAGACGCTAACTCAGCTAAACGTTCCTGTTGATCTTGAGAAATACAAGATTCAATAATATGGTCAATATTCCCCTCCAACGCCCCAGCTAAACTGAAATTTTGTCCCAGACGATGATCCGTGATGCGATTATCCTTATAATTATAAGTCCGAATTTTCTCCGATCTTGATCCCGTTCCCACCTGCGATCGCCGCATAGAACTAACCGCTTCCTGTTGTTCCCGTAACTTCATGTCATACAACTTCGCCCGTAAAATTTGCATAGCCCGTTCACGGTTTTGCAGTTGCGATCGCTCCTCAGTACAAAAAATCCGAATTCCTGTCGGTTTATGCATCAAATCTACTGCCGTTTCCACCTTGTTAACATTTTGCCCTCCAGCCCCACCAGAACGGGCCGTACTCATGTCAATATCCTTCGGATCGATCTGAATTTCCACCTCATCAACTTCAGGCATAATCGCCACCGTAGCAGTTGAAGTGTGAACCCGTCCCCCCGCTTCTGTCACCGGAACTCGTTGCACCCGATGAACCCCTGCTTCAAACTTCAGCTTACTATAAACCCGTTCTCCCGTAATTTCGAGGATCGCTTCTTTAAAGCCCCCCATATCCGCCAAAGACTCACTCACCAGCTTAACCGTCCATTTTTGAGACTCAGCATAACGAGAATACATTCTCACCAAATCTCCCGCCCAAATACTCGCTTCATCTCCTCCCGTTCCCGCCCGAATTTCTAACATGATATTCTTATCATCATTAGGATCACGAGGCAGTAACAAAACTTTTAACTGAACCTCCAACTGCTCTAATTGTTCTTCCAATTCTGTTACTTCGAGGGAGGCCATTTCTCGCATTTCCGTATCGCCCCCCGCATCTTTGAGAATTTGTTTCGCCCCAGTTAATTCTTCCTGGGTAATCTGCCAAGTTTCATAAGTATTAACCGTTTCTTCCAAAGAAGATCGCGCCTTGGCCACCCGATGTAACTCATCTGGGTTAGTAGCAATATCAGGATCTGCTAACCGACGAGTTAATTCTTTATAAGTTTGTTCAACAGATTGTAATTTTTCTAATAGATAAGATTCAGCCATAATGTTGCTCGACTTTAATCCTTATACTTTAACAGTAGCTTAATTTCTAGAAAATGCTCTTAGGTTAGATAAACAGAACCCAGCAGAAACTCTGCTGGGTTACTTAACTTAACTTGACCGCTATTCTCCCTTGGCATCTGATTTTTTGTCTTGTTTTTTGCCTCCCTTGCCAATCATCGCGTAACGTTTTTGGAAGCGATCCACCCGTCCCTCAGTATCAATAATTTTCTGAGTTCCGGTATAAAAAGGGTGATTGCCTGACCACACTTCAACGTTGATTTGTGGTTGAGTTGAGCCAATAGTCATCACTACTTCGCCATTACAAATGACTTTAGCTTCGGGATACCAAGTGGGATGAATTTCAGGTTTTGCCATAATTTAATGTCTCCTTACTAAACAGATCAAGGCGAAAATGAATCCAATTATCGTTTGGAATATTGGGGAGCTTTACGGGCTTTATGTAAGCCGTATTTTTTCCGTTCCTTAGCGCGAGGATCACGAGTTAAATATCCTTCCGCTTTCAACGGTTGACGATTTTCCGGGGCCAGTTCACATAAAGCTCTAGCCACTCCCAGTTTAACTGCATCAGCTTGACCCGTTAAACCACCGCCATGAGCATTGACCAGGATATCATAGTCATTTTCCAGTCCCAAGGTTTCTAAAGGAGCTTTAATCCCTTGGATATACTTGGCGATTTGGTTAAAGTAGATATTACCTGGCTTCTTATTAACGGTAATTTCTCCACTACCTGGCACTAAACGAACTCTGGCGATCGCCGATTTACGACGACCCGTTCCCCAATAAACGACTTTATCTTTACTGTCGGTTGCTTCCATTATTTATCTCCGTTAGGAATTGTATTGAGAATTAAGGTTTCAGGTTTTTGAGCTTGATGAGGATGAGTAGTCCCTGCGTAGACTTTTAACTTAGTAAACAGTTGGCGACCCAAAGCATTTTTGGGCAACATTCCCTTAATCGCCTGTTCAATAATTCTCTCAGGAATTCGGGCCTGCAACTTCTCAAAAGTCTCAACTTTCATCCCCCCTGGTCTACCAGAGTGACGACGATAGAGCTTCTGGCTGCTTTTTTTGCCAGTAACAGCGATTTTTTCGGCATTAACCACAATTACGAAATCCCCCGTATCCATATGAGGGGTAAAAGTGGGTTTATTTTTGCCCCGTAAAATCTGGGCAACTTCCGAGGCGAGTCTTCCTAAACGCTGATCCTCTGCGTCTACTATGTACCATTTATGCTCAAGACTCTCTAGTGAGGGGTTAATTGTTTTGTTCATGGGTTATTGTGATTGATAAGGTAATCAATTGGGTTATCGGCTGAGTTTAGGCATGGCCTTAACAACCAACAGAATAGGGACTTTGGTGATGCTCCAAAACTTGATTAAACAGAAACAAAGGCTGAGTATCAAACCAAATTTGTGGAGGTAAAGGAAAATCGGGATAACCGACCCTTAATAAACATAATCCTTTGGCTGGTGCGGCATATTTTACCTGGTGTCTCTGTTGGTTCTGCCAGATCTCGGTAAAATTCCCTACAGATCGTTTTCCGCTTCCCACTTCTACTAACATTCCCACCAACAATCGTACCATCCCATACAAAAAGCCATTGGCTTGAATTTCTAAGTGAATAAAAGCTCCCCGCCGATAACATTGGGCAGCTTGCACTTCAACCCAGACATGATGCCGTTTTGAGCCTGAGCGACAGAAAGCTCCTAGCTGGTGCTTTCCGATTAAAGGATTTAAGGCTTCTTGCATCAAAGAGGTTTCCAGTGGATGGTGATAATAGTGCCAACAAAACGGCTGGATAAACAAATTCGGCCGTTTGTCATTGTAGAAGGTATAGCGATAACGTCGCCATTGAGCCGAGAATCTGGCGTGCCAAGTAGGAGGAACTTCTGCTGATCCCCGAATCAAAATGTCTTCGGGTAAGCGTGAGTTTAAAATATTGGCCCACCGAGCCGGAGGAATGGAACTGACATAATCAAAATGAGCAACTTGCGCCGCCGCATGAACCCCCGTATCGGTTCGCCCCGCCCCATGGATAATGACGGGAGAACCCACAACTTGAGTGATGCTATTTTCGATTTCTTCTTGAACGGTTCGGTGATTAGTCTGCCTCTGCCAACCATGAAAATGAGTTCCCAGGTATTGAATGACCAGGGCAACCCGTTTTGAAGTTGAAGTTTGTTGTCCCACACTTATCATTGGTTTCCCGTAACACCGTGATCGTTCAAAAGATTAAACCAGTTCAATGATGGCCATTTCGGCGTTGTCCCCACGACGGCGCAGGGTACGAACTACACGAGTATAGCCTCCGTCACGATTGCCATACCGTTCTGGGGCTTCAGCAAACAAGCCGTGAACCAATTCTTTATCATAGATATAACCCAAGGCTCGTCTTCTAGCGGCTAAGGAGCCATCTTTGGCTAAGGTAATCATTCTGTCCACTTCTGAACGTACTGCCTTAGCACGGGTTTTGGTGGTAGTAATCTGACCATGACGGATTAACTCGGTAGCGAGCGCTCGTAATAGAGCTTTCCGTTGGTCAGCGGGTTTTCCCAGTAATGGGACGCGACACTGATGGCGCATAGTGTTTGTTTTTCCTCCCTAGTAGGATGATTTAGTCGGTGATCGATCATGGACTCAATTTAAGCCTTAGCTTTTTCTTGGGGTAAGGTAATCCCTAACCGTTTTTGCAAGGCTTCAATTACTTCTTCAGCAGATTTTTGCCCAAAGTTTTTGATTTCCAAAAGCTCTTCTTGGCTATAATCTAATAAGTCAGCAACTGTATTGATTTGCGCTCGTTTCAAACAGTTGTAAGCCCGCACTGATAATTGTAATTCTTCAATGGGAATCTGACTTTGAGGATTGTCATCATCTTGATAATCAGGGGGACTTGTTTCCAACTGATTAAGATCTTTCAGTGGGTTGAATAGATCGACAATGATATTCGCCGCTTCCGAAAGAGCTTCTTTCGGATTAAAGCTACCATTTGTCCAAATTTCTAAGAGTAAGCGATCTTTGGCTTTCCCGTCTTCTGATCTGATGTGGTCAACAATGTAATTGACCTTCGTCACTGGCATAAAGACTGCATCAATTTGTAAGAAATCGAGGGAGGTGCTTTCCTCTTTTCCTCGTTGGATCGCCTCATAGCCTGTTCCTCTTTCAACCCGGAACTCCATCTCAAGCTTAGCCCCTTCTGTCAAAGTGGCCACGTATTGAGTCGGATCGATCACTTCTACCTCGGAAGGTAGATCAAATTGTGCCGCCGTTACGGTAGCTGGCCCAGTGACCACGAGACGACCAATCTGAGGTTGCTCCGCGTAACTTTTGAGGACGATTTCTTTCATGTTGAGCATGATTTCTAACACATCCTCCCTCACACCAGGGATCGTGGCGAATTCGTGGTTGACTCCGGCAATCCGCACCGCAGTAACGGCTGTCCCCTCTAAATTAGCCAATAATACCCGTCTTAGTGCGTTACCAACGGTTGTCCCTTGACCCCTGTCTAACGGCTCTAGGACAAATTTACTATATTGACTCTGATTTTTTTGAGTCTTAGATTCTATACACTCAATCTGAAATTGCGCCACGATCGTGACCTCCCTTCATTGTCAAATGCCTCCGAGACACGAAATTCCGTGTCTGTATTAACGCCAAATATTCATAGTGATTGAAGATGGGTAACTGCTGGCTAAACTCGGCGTCGTTTCGGAGGACGACAACCGTTGTGAGGAATTGGGGTAACATCTCGAATTAAGGTAATTTCTAATCCGGCTCCTTGAAGGGCGCGGATGGCTGTTTCCCGACCGGCTCCTGGCCCACTCACCATCACTTCGATTTGCCGCATTCCTTGATCAATTGCTCGACGACCCGCAGAATCTGCTGCCGTTTGTGCTGCAAAGGGGGTTCCCTTTTTTGCCCCTTTAAATCCACTTGAACCTGCTGAGGCCCAAGAGATAACATCGCCTTTCCCATCAGAAATGGTTACGATGGTATTGTTAAAAGTTGACTGGATGTGAGCAACGCCATTGGGAACATTTTTCTTTTGTTTCTTTGCGCCGCTTTTTTTGGTTGGTCGCGCCATAATTTTTCGCCGAAATTTCTGTGTAACTCAATAGCCAATAAATACCGATTATTTCTTCGCTGGGGCTTTCTTCTTCCCAGCGACGGTGACTCGTCTACCGCGACGAGTTCTCGCATTCGTTCGGGTTCGTTGTCCTCTAACGGGCAGTCCTTGACGATGACGACGGCCTCGGTAAGTACCGATGTCCACCAACCGCTTGATGTTCATCGCTTCCCAACGTCTCAAATCTCCTTCGATTTGATAATTTGTTTCAATGTAGGCCCGCAAGGTCGCTACGTCTTCATCGCTCAAGTCTCTGACACGGGTGTCAGGATTGACCCCAGTTTCTGTTAGAATTTCTTGAGATCGTGATAAACCAATACCATATAGATAAGTTAGCCCGATTTCGACACGCTTATCTCTGGGCAGGTCTACGCCAGATATCCTCGCCACGTTTTCTCTACCTCTACAATGTTTGTGTTTGCCTTATCTTGACTGTGTGAGGGCAGTAAACCCCTAACCTTGACGTTGTTTGTGTTTCGGGTTAGAACAAAGTACCATTACCCGCCCCCGCCGTCGAATAACACGACACTTTTCACACATTTTTTTGACTGATGCTCTAACTTTCATGGATTTTTCTACAGCAGGACTGCAAGCTTATTATTATAGCAAAAATTGCCTTTCAAGTCAGCTAATATAGTAATTTAAGTAATCGCTTTGAGAAATTTAATATTTCCCTTGCCCTTTACTTTTTACCTTTAAGCCGATACGTAATTCTGCCTTTGGTCAGATCGTAAGGAGTCAATTCGACTTTTACCCGATCGCCTGGTAGAATTTTGATGTAGTTACGGCGGATCTTGCCGGAAATATGGGCTAAAACGTTAAACCCATTGTCAAGATCTACCCTAAACATCGCATTAGGAAGTGATTCCGTCACCGTTCCTTCCATTTCAATCAAATCTTGTTTTGCCACAATTTAATGCCTCAAATAGTATACTTAGGAAAGCCTTGACTGAATTTAATTGTTGAACTTTTCTTTTACCTCAAAGAAAGGCCAGGGTCAACTTTCCCTTACATATCTTAGCAAACCTCCTTGTTACTCTTGTTTTTTCGCCGAATTTAACCCAACCCCTAGGCAACTAACTCTTTTAAAGTAGCAGTCACTTCTTGGGGCTGACGATTACCATCAACAGAATAAAGTCGTTCCTGTTGACGATAATAATCAAGCACAGGTTGGGTTTGTTCTCGGTAAACTTCTAAACGACGACGAATGGTATCTTCATTATCATCCTTTCGCCCTCGTAACAACAGGCGTTCAATCAGCACTTGATCAGGAACGTCTAAATTGATGGCCTGTTCAGAAAATTGAGGCAACTCATCAAGTAGTTGCTCTAAAAACTTGGCTTGGGGAACATTACGGGGAAAACCATCCAAAATCCAGCCTGTTTGAGCATCATCCTGACCTAATCGTTCCTTGATCAAGCCTAATAATAACTCATCCGGTACCAGTTCCCCTTTATCCACATAACTTTGGGCTTGATGTCCGAGGGGAGTTTGTTGGGCGATCGCTTCTCTTAACATTTCCCCCGTTGAAATATGGGGAATCTGTAATTGTTCCGATAGCAATTGCGCTTGGGTTCCCTTTCCCGAACCTGGTGGCCCTAAAAAAATTAATCCCTTCCCTTTCGTCATAATTTTATCGTTGTTTTTTGAATCTCATGAAAACAGGGGTTAAGGAACCCGAAAGTTCCTTTTCCCTACTCCCTACTGTTTAATCATGCCCTCATAGCGTTGAGAGATGACATAGGTTTGAATTTGTTTGGCAGTATCAATAGCCACCCCCACTAGAATGAGGAGAGAAGTCGCCCCTAAACCTCGAAAGGTAGTAACGCCTGTTGCTCCCTCTACCACCGTGGGAACCGTGGCCACAAAGCTTAAAAAGATCGCTCCCAAGAAGGTAAGACGATTCAATACCCCTTCTAAATATTCTTTTGTTTTTTCTCCTGGCCGAATGCCGGGAATACTTGCTCCCATTTTCTTGAGATTCTTAGAGACATCTTCAGCATTAACAATCAGGGAAGCATAAAAGTAGCTAAAAAACAGAATTAAAAGGGAATATACCCCAACATAAACCCAGGTTCCCGGACGTAAGGCATTGGCCACTTGTACCAAAACCTGACTTACTGATGCTTGATTACCAAAAAATCCTGCCAAAGATTGGGGTAAAATCAAAACCGCTGAGGCAAAAATAATCGGCATGACTCCCCCTTGATTAAGTCTTAGGGGTAAGTAACTGGTTCTTTCCCGATAGAGTTTTCGCCCCACCTGACGACGGGCTGAAATAATTGGGATACGTCTGGTGCCTTCTTGAACAAAGACAATGCCCACAATCATAATTAAAAAGACCAGTAACAGGATCACCACTTGGGCCACGGCTTGTCGTCCCCCTGTTTGGGCATAATCGATAGTTTGTCCCAGAGTTCTGGGTAAACTAGCCACAATATTGACAAAAATCAATAAAGAAGCCCCATTCCCAATGCCCCGTTCAGTAATTAACTCGGATACCCACATCACAAACATGGAACCCGCCGTTAAAGCGAGAACTGTTTCCGGTACAAACCAAAAACTGTCCACCAGGGCATATTGTTTCAGTAAACCAACGGTAATGGCTGTACTTTGAATAATTCCCCAACCCAAAGCCACATAACGGGTAAATTGGGAAATTTTGCGTCGTCCCGCTTCCCCTTCATTTTTCTGTAAATCTTCCAGAGAAGGAATAGCGGCAGTTAACAACTGCATAATAATGGAGGCATTAATATAAGGAAGAATGCCCAAAGCAAAAATCCCTAGGGTAGAAATCCCACCCCCAGTAAAGATATCTAAAAATCCCAACACAGGACTATTACTAATCGCCGCCACAAATTTGACCCGATCAATGCCTGGAATGGGAATAAAAATACCAAAGCGAATTAAAATTAATAAACCAATGGTAATTAACAGCCGACCCCGAAGACCGGCTGCTTGAGCCATTTGTAAGAATGTCTCTTGTGCTGTAGGCGTTTTATCTCGACTGACGACCATTGATGGCAACCTCAGTTATCAAATGATTACTTATTAATTTTGACATTTTACGCGGAAGCTGTTGACAAGTCTTGACATTTACCCCCTGCACTTTCAATTTTAGCTTTGGCACTTTTAGTAAAAGCCGCCGCTGTAACCGTTAAAGCAATAGTTAACTCACCGTCTCCCAAAATTTTGAGGGGGCCATCATTAGTGGTAATTAATTTAGTCTCCATCAAACTTTCTAAGGAAACTGCTGAGTTAGGAGGCAAGGAATTCAACTTACCAACGTTAATAATGGTGTAGCACTTCTGATTAACGAGGGGAAAATGTTTTAATTTAGGAACACGGCGATAGAGAGGCATTTGTCCCCCTTCAAATCCCGCTTTAGTTCCTGTACCTGAACGGGATTTTTGTCCCCGCATTCCAAATCCACCGCTGGCCCCTTGTCCCGCAGAAATACCCCGTCCAATGCGACGACGGCGTTTAGTGGAACCAGGTTTTGGGGTAATGTCATGAATTCTCATAATTCTTTTTTTGGCTTGAACAACGCTAAAATTGAACCATCAAAAACGGTTCTGGGTTTATGTATAAAGATGCTCTAAAGGAACCCCTCTTTCTTCAGCAACTTCAGAAAAAGTTCGCAGGCCTTCGAGGGCATCAATGACGGCTCTGGCATTATTCAGAGGATTATTTGATCCCAGTTGTTTCGCCAGAATATTCTTAATCCCTGCCAATTCTAAAACCGTCCGTACGGCTCCCCCAGCAATTACCCCAGTACCAGGAGCAGCAGGGCGCACAATGACTTTAGCTCCACCAGAAATTCCTTTGGTGAGATGGGTAATAGAACTTGATTTAGTCAAAGAGACATCAATCAGTTGTTTTTTACCATCAGCCACCCCTTTACGGACAGCCCCGATTACATCTCCAGCCTTGCCGACACCTACGCCAACTTGGCCATTTTCATTACCTACAACCACAATGGCCCGGAAGCTTAATTTTTTACCCCCTTTGACCACTTTACTGACACGACGAATTTGAATTACCCGCTCTTGCCAGTTCGTTTCTTTTGCCTTAGCTCGGCTAGTTTTACGACTTTTTGCCATAGTTATTACCGCTGTCAGTGAAAATATTAATCCTTTGGTTTAAAACTGTAATCCTGCTTCACGGGCCGCTTCAGCTAAGGCTTTCACCCGACCATGGTAAAGATTACCACCGCGATCAAAAACGACTTGTTCAATGCCTTTAGCCAGAAGCCGTTCGGCCACTAATTTACCCACAGCGGATGAAGCTTCACAGGTAGACCCGGATGTAACGGTAGTTTTTACATCGGTTTCTAGGGTAGAAGCGGCTGCTAAGGTATGTTGTGCCACATCATCAATGACTTGGGCATAAATATGATGATTGGAACGAAAAACAGCTAAACGGGGACAATCTGGCGTACCAGTGACCTTTTTGCGAACGCTCCGATGACGGCGTTTTACAGATTCTCTGCGCGTGCTTTTCATAATTATTTCTTACCTGTTTTACCCGCTTTACGTCTGACCATTTCACCCAAATAGCGGATGCCTTTACCTTTATAAACTTCTGGGGGGCGAACGGCTCGAATTTGAGCAGCAATGTTACCGACAATTTCCTTGTCAATTCCTGTCACAATCACAAGGGTATTGTTTTCAACAGCCACTTGAATACCTTGAGGCATATTCATTTCAACAGGTTTACTGTAACCGACGTTGAGGGTGAGCTTACTGCCTTGGGCTTGGGCCCGATAGCCTACCCCTTGGATACTGAGACGTTTTTCAAAGCCTTGAGAAACCCCATCAACCATATTGGCCACTAGGGTACGACAAAGGCCATGACGTTCGCGGGCGGTTCGTGATTCGTCTTGTCGCTCGACGAGGAGAATTTCGCCGTCTTGAGTCACATTCACTTTACCAGGCAGGTCAAGTTCTAGGGAGCCTTTTGGCCCTGTGACGGCAATATGTTGCCCTTTAATGTCAACGGTGACTTTTTTGGGCAGGGAAATTGGGCGTTTACCAATACGAGACATAGGTCAATGATTAGTGTTCGGTTATCAGTTATCAGTTAGTCGTTAGCAAAACGATTCACTGAAATGCTACCAGACGTAGCAGAGGACTTCGCCACCCACGTTTTGACGGCGTGCTTCTCGATCAGTCATGATGCCTTTGGAGGTGGAAATGATCGCGATGCCAATGCCACCCAGAACGCGCGGTAAGTCTTTACGGTTAGAATAAACTCGCAAACCTGGCTTACTCACCCGTTGCAGGGTATTAATAATCGGCTGACGGCTTCTGGCTTTGTATTTTAGGGAGATAACGAGATATTTTTGTACTCCTTCTCCTGTTTCTTCAAAGCTGTCGATAAATCCCTCCTCTTTGAGGACTTGGGCGATACTCCGAGTCATTCTGGTGGTGGGAACTTGAGTTGTGGGGTGACGTACCGCACAAGCGTTGCGGATACGAGTGAGCATATCTGAGATGGTGTCGTTAGGTGCCATTATTGCTGATGAGTTTCTCCTGTAAAGGTTAGGATTGACTAGGTACGGAAGGGCATTCCCATTTCTTTGAGTAAAGCACGCCCTTCTTCATCAGTCTGGGCCGTGGTGATGATCGAAACATCCATTCCTCGAATTTGATCGATGGTGTCGTAATCAATTTCTGGGAAAATGAGTTGTTCGCGGATGCCGAGACTATAGTTACCTCGTCCGTCAAAGCTTTTAGGACTAATGCCTCGAAAGTCCCGAATTCGTGGTAAGGCTAAATTGATCAAACGATCCAGAAAGGCGTACATTCGTTCTGATCTCAATGTCACCATGACCCCGACGGGCATTCCTTCCCGAATTTTGAAGCCCGCGATCGCTTTTTTCGCTCTGGTGACGACGGGTTTTTGTCCGGTAATCGTAGCTAGTTCGCTAATGGAGGATTCTAGGGCCTTGGCATTTTGCGAAGCTTCTCCTAGTCCTCGGTTAACGGTGATTTTGATGACTTTGGGAACTTGATGAAGGTTGCTGTAGCTAAACTGCTCTTGGAGTTTAGGAACGATCGTCTCTTGATAAAAGGTTTTTAGTCGAGGTTTGGCCATGATGTTTCTGTCCTTATCCCTGGGCTTGGTCAGGGTAATTAATGAATTGGGTAATCTGGGAATTACTCAGGAATTAATCAATGATTTCCCCTGTTTTTTTCAACATCCGCACTTTACGACCTTCTTCTGTCACGGTGTAGCTAATGCGGCTGGCCACTTGTTCTTTGGTGGAGTACAACATAACATTAGAACTGTGGATCGGCCCCTCAAAGGTGGCAATTTGGCCAGATTCTCCTTCTTGTTGGGGTTTAACGTGCTTGGTTCTGATGTTGACCCCTTTAACGGTGATTTGGCTTTTTTTCGCATCAGTTGTCAGAACTTCTCCGACTTTGCCTTTGTCCCGTCCTGAAATAACTTGAACAGTATCCCCTTGTTTAACGTGCATTTTGTGACGTTTTGGGGCAGTTTTTTGATTACGCATCAAAGTACCTCCGGTGCCAGGGAAACGATTTTAGTATAGTTTTTATCCCGCAGTTCTCTGGCCACTGGGCCAAAAACACGAGTGCCTTTGGGATTACCATCATTGTTGATGATCACTGCCGCATTATCATCAAAACGAATCGTCATGCCACTGGCCCGTTTAACGGGTTGACGAGTCCGCACAATCACGGCTTTGACGATATCCGAGCGTTTGATGGGCATATTGGGAATGGCATCTTTAACGACGGCAATAATTTCATCCCCAATCTCACCAAAGCGGCAATTTCCGGTACCGAGTACCCGTAAACACATAAGTTTACGGGCCCCACTATTATCAGCGACATTGAGATAGGTTTGCTGTTGAATCACGGTAGTAATTGGGTGATTAATGAGAGGTTAATATTTCAGCGACTACCCAACGTTTGGTTTTGCTGAGGGGACGGGTTTCTTGAATGCGAACGCGATCGCCTTCTTGACATTGATTTTCTTGATCATGGGCTTTAAATTTCTTGGTTTTTACCATGATCTTGCCGTATTTAGGGTGAGGAGAGCGATTTTCAATGGCAACCACTACGGTTTTATCCATTTTATTACTCACCACAACCCCGACTCTTTCTTTAACTGCCATAATCGGTTTATTCCTCCTCTTGTGGAGACGAAGGGCTGATCTCTAGTTGACGTTCTCGTTCCACGGTCAATAGTTGAGCCATGCGATGACGAGTATGCTTAAACTCATGGGTTTTTTCTAAGCGGCGGGTGGCTTGCTGAAACCTCAAATCAAAGAGTTTACGCTTGGCGGCGAGAATTTCTTCTGCCAACTCCTGATCACTGAGTTTTCTGGCCTCTGCTATCTTCGGTAGTGCCATTTTTAGATATACTCCTCTTCGCGGGAAATAAACTTAGTTTTGATGGGGAGTTTTTGGGCTGCTAGGCGCATGGCTTCGCGGGCAATAGCTTCTGTTACCCCTGATAATTCAAACAAGATCCGCCCTGGTTTAACCACGGCGACCCAAAATTCAGGGGAACCTTTACCTGACCCCATCCGAGTTTCCGCAGGGCGCATGGTGACAGGTTTATCGGGGAAAACCCGAATCCAAATTTTACCACCCCGACGAATATAACGAGTCATGGCCCGTCTCCCGGCTTCGATCTGACGGGCGGTGATCCAACAGGGTTCTGTCGCTTGGAGAGCATAATCTCCAAAATTCAGGGTACTGCCTCGATAGGCCAGCCCTCTCATGCGGCCTCGTTGTTGTTTGCGGAATTTAGTTCTTCTAGGACTAAGCATTTTACTTATCAGTTATTAGTTATCAGTTATCAGTTATTCAGTTATCAGCTACTTTATCTTGTTAGTTTTGACTGGTCACTGAGCCTGATTACTGTTCATCGGAGCGGTCTTCAAACTGTTGACGACGACGGCCTCGTCGTGGGTTTTGGGTCGGTGGTGGGGGTGCGGCTTCTTCTTGACCGGGAATAATTTCCCCTTTAAATACCCACACTTTCACCCCTAAAATGCCATAAATGGTTTGAGCAGTGCGATAAGAATAATCAATATCTGCTCTGAGGGTATGAAGTGGTACGCGGCCTTCTCTCACCCATTCAGTCCGCGCAATTTCCGCCCCGTTGAGACGGCCGCTGACTTGGATCTTGATGCCTTTGACTTCTGCCCGTTGGGCCCGTTGAATGGCTTGACGTACAACTCTACGGAAGGAAACCCGTCGCTGTAATTGTTGAGTAATATACTCAGCGATCAAAGCAGCATCCGCGTCAACCCGTGAAACTTCAATCACATTGATCCGAATTTGACGGTTGCCGCCGAGTTGTTGTTGTAGTCCCACCCGCAGTTGCTCAATGCCACTGCCGCCTCGACCTACCACCACCCCTGGCCGGGCAGTGTGAATGGCAAGATCAATTTGATCGGCTTTGCGTTCAATGCGAATATCCGCAATACCCGCATTACTCAGGTTTTTTTCAACGTACTGGCGAATTTTCAGATCTTCTTGTAGCAGACCAGGATAGCGTTTTGTATCGGCATACCAACAAGATTTATGCTCTTTGGTAATGCCGAGACGAAAACCAATTGGATGTATTTTTTGTCCCATTTGCCTCTAAGGGTTGCGAGATGAGCAGTTAGCTTTAGTTTTTCGTCACAGCAGGGGCGACGGCTACCGTAATGTGACAAGTCGGTTTACGGATTTGATAGGCGCGTCCTTGGGCTCTGGGTCGAAACCGTCGTAAGCTCGGCCCACCATCGGCATAAGCTTGGCTAACGATTAAGGTGGTTCGATCCATACCTTTGTTATGTTCGGCATTGGCTGCGGCTGAGCGTAAAACCTTTAAAATTGGCTCACAAGCCCGATAAGGCATGAATTCCAAAATGATCAAGGCTTCGCGGTAGGAACGGCCGCGGATTTGGTCTAATACCCGTCGTACCTTAAAGGGGGACATACGGACATAGCGCGCAATGGCTTTGGCTTCTGTTGTCGTATCAACTGCCATGGTTATCTGTTATCAGTAGTTCGTATTGGTTATCTTCGACCGGATTTTTTATCGCTTTTCGCGTGGCCCCGAAAGGTTCGCGTCGGGGCAAATTCCCCTAATTTATGACCGACCATTTGTTCAGAAATAAAAATCGGAACGTGTTGTTTCCCGTTGTGAACGGCGATGGTATGGCCAACCATAAGGGGAACAATAGTCGAAGCTCTAGACCAGGTTTTAATTACCTGTTTATCTCCTTTCTCATTGAGTTTTTCAATTTTAGAAAGGAGACTATCTGCGATGAACGGGCCTTTTTTGAGAGAGCGTCCCATAAGCAATTACAAGAATGAAGGTTCAATGGTTCGAGAAAAGTGGTTAACCCTAATTGCGACGACGCACAATGAGACGAGAACTCGCTTTTTTCTTGTTACGAGTCTTCGCTCCTAAGGTGGGTTTACCCCAAGGAGTCACTGGGCCACTTCTCCCGATGGGAGCGCGTCCCTCTCCCCCTCCATGGGGGTGATCCACTGGGTTCATGACGCTTCCTCTCACATGGGGTCTACGGCCCAGGTGTCGTTTGCGTCCTGCTTTCCCTAATTTTAAATTTCTGGCATCGCTGTTACCTACTTTCCCGATGGTGGCATAGCACTCTTTTCGCACCATGCGAACTTCTTTGGAAGGTAATTTCAAGGTAACATAGTCCCCTTCTTTGGCTACCACTTGGGCGGAACCCCCGGCAGCGCGAACCATTTGTCCACCTTTTCCGGCCACCAGTTCAATATTATGAACGTCGGTTCCCAAGGGAATTTTGGCCAAGGGCAGGGCATTCCCTACTTCAAAGGGGGCATCTTCTCCAGATATTACCGTTGTGCCAACGGTAACGCCAGCAGGGGCTAAAATATATCTCTTTTCTCCATCTTGGTAGAAAAGGAGGGCAATGCGAGCGTTACGATTGGGATCATACTCAATCGCGGCAACTTTAGCAGGAATGCCATATTTATCCCGTCGAAAGTCTATAATCCGATAAAGGCGTTTATGACCGCCGCCACGATGGCGACTGGTAATAACCCCGCGATTATTGCGCCCTTTCTGGTTGTGTTTATACGTTGTTAGTGACTTTTCCGGCTCACTTTTAGTGATTTCCGCGAAATCCGAGACAGAGGCCTGTCTGGTTCCTGGGGTGTATGGCCGATAGGTTCTAATACCCATGATTATCTGTTATTTTTGGTCAGTGAATAAGGGAGTCACTGGTGATCATAATGAGGTCGGGAGAAAAATTACCCGATTCAAAACCAGCTTTATACGTCGGGGAAGAGGCCGATACTATCCCCTTCTTCCAAGGTGACGATCGCTCGCTTGTATAAGGATTTGTAACCAATAAACTTACCGACACGACGTTTTTTGCGTGGGGGGCGGGCGGTGTTAACACCAATTACGCTAACCCCAAATAAACCCTCTATGGCTGCCTTAATTTCTGGTTTGGTTGCTTTTAAGGCTACATCAAAGACATATTTGTTCTGCTCTAAGAGCCGGGTCGCTTTTTCAGTAATGATCGGCTTGATCACTAAATCAGCCAGGTCACGGGGATTATCTTTAATCATTGTAAACCTCCTGGATTTTGGCTAAGGCTTCGGAGGTGGCGACAATTTTGTCGGCGTTTAGCAGATCATAGACGTTGAGTCCATCAGCCCGCAAAAGCTTGACATAGCAAAGGTTTCGAGCGGATAAATAGATGCTATCTGGTGAGTCTACTAGAATTAAAGCCACTTTTTGGTTGGCTTCGACACCCCAACGGCTTAGGGCCAAGGCGAGTTCTTTCGTTTTAGGTTGGGGCAGTTGTTCCGCAAAGTTTTCTACCACAATTAAATCCTCTGCCCGACCGCCTAGAGCCGTTCTCAGGGCGAGTCGTCGCTCTTTGCGGTTCATTTTGAGGTTAAAGTCTCTGGGTTTGGGGCCAAAGATCACACCACCACCGCGCCACAGAGGGGAACGGATAGAGCCTGCTCTGGCTCTCCCTGTACCTTTTTGTCGCCAGGGTTTGCGTCCACCACCTCTAACTTCGGCTCTGGTTTTAGCGGAAGCGGTGCCTTGACGGGCATTGGTGAGTTGGCGAGTAACGGCACGATGAAGAATGTGAGCCGCATTCTCTTCTTTTGCCACTTTTAACTCAAGGGTTGCCTGGCCAACTTCTTCCCCTTGCCAATTTTTAACGTTACAGTTAACCATTTTTCTTTATCAGTTCTCAGCTTTAGTGCGCGGTTTTCCTGGGTTTCAGTTACTTACCAACGGTTTTGGTAGGGGTGATACTCAGGAGACTCCCTTTTTTGCCAGGCACGGCTCCTTTAATTAATAAAAGGTTACGCTCTGCGTCCACCCGGATAACTTGTAAGTGTCGGGTGGTCACTTGGGTTGCCCCATATTGACCAGCCATACGCTTACCAGGATAAACCCGTCCTGGGGTGGTTCCGGCTCCGGTTGAACCTGGAAGGCGGTGGTTTTTCGAGCCGTGGGTCATATTTCCTCTTTTGAAATTATGCCGCTTTTGATAGCCCGCAAATCCCCGTCCCATCGAGGTTCCAGCTACATCAACGATGTCACCTGTATTGAAGACATCGGCTTTGAGGGCTGAGCCTAATTCATAGGCCGCGGTATCATCGACGCGATATTCTTTCAGATGGCGCAGGGGAGATGATTCTGCTTTTTTTAAATGCCCTAATTCTGGTTTGGTCAGGGCTTTTTCTTTGACTTCTAAATAGCCAATTTGGATGGCACTATAACCATCTGTGTCCGATGTTTTAACTTGTGTAACGGTACAGGGGCCGGCTTGAACGACTGTCACAGGAATAGCAAGTCCTGATTCTTGGTCGAAAATTTGGGTCATGCCGAGTTTTGTACCGAGAAGACCGATAGCCACGGGTTTTTTCCTCTAGGGGCTAAACAACATTGTTCGGGCGGCATTAGCAACCCCAACAGGCGGGATAGGTTTTCCCCGCTTGCTTGATAGGTAAACTTATCCTTGATGAATCTGTATCAAAAAGATGCTTGATGATACGTTTAACCTGTTCTCAGAACAGGTTAAGTATGGCTTACCGTTAGTCTTCAAGACTTAAAGAATCGTTTCTTCAGTATCTCGAAGCGGCAATGGTACTGGCGTTTTAGTCGATTATGATTATTCGCTGTTTGGCCACAATCACACATTATAGACTAAAGGACTGATTAAGATCAAGTCCCTAGCAATTTTTTTTATGATGGGGTTCAGGCGCGATCGCCAAATAATTAAGTATATCCTTGCCCAAGGTGCTAAATTCTTTCTTATTCTTTCTTTGAGCCAACTTAATTATAGGCTGAGGCTTGTACGGGTAAGATAAAAAGAGCAGGTTTATCAGGACTTCCTCAATGCTCGATTCTTTACCTAAGCCAGTTTCTCTCAATAACCCAGTGATTCAACGTTTACCTAATGGGTTGACCATTATTGCGGAACAAATGCCCGTTGAAGCGGTTAACCTCAATGTGTGGCTTAAGGTTGGCTCAGCCTTAGAGTCCAATGAGATCAATGGCATGGCCCATTTTTTAGAACACATGGTCTTCAAAGGTACTCCCAGTCTGGAAAGTGGAGAGTTTGAACGACTGATTGAGGAACGGGGGGCCGTTACCAATGCGGCTACCAGTCAAGAGTATACCCATTTTTATGTTACCAGTGCGCCAGCAGATTTTGCTCAATTAGTCCCCTTACAGTTGGATGTGGTTTTAAATCCTAGTATTGGGGATGAAGCCTTTGAACGAGAGCGTTTTGTGGTGTTAGAAGAAATTCGCCGTTCTGATGACAACCCTCGTCGTCGTACCTTTTATCGGGCGATGGAGACTTGTTTTGAAAGTTTACCTTATCGTCGTCCGGTATTGGGGCCAGCTTCGGTGATAGAACAGTTAATTCCGCAGCAAATGCGGGATTTTCATGGCAGTTGTTATCAACCTGATTCAGTGACAGCAGTTGCAGTGGGCAATCTTCCCGTTGAACAATTAATTAGCATTGTAGCAGATAGTTTTGAGCAAACTTACAGCCCAAAACCCCAAGTTTTAGAGGTATTTGAAGGGTTAAATTTGCCTTTTTCTGCTGAATTGCCTTTCACTGATATTGTTCGTCATAATTATGAAGATGAAAGGTTACAACAAGCTCGTTTGATAATGATGTGGCGGGTTCCTGGATTACTTGATTTAAAGGAAACTTATTCTTTAGATGTTTTGGCAGCAATTTTAGGACAAGGAAAAGTTTCTCGACTGTTTCGGGAGTTGCGAGAGGAAAGGGGGTTAGTTTCTAACGTTAGTGTCAGTAATATGACCCAAAATATTCAAGGAATGTTTTATGTGGCGGCACAATTACCATCAGAAAATTTGGCAGAAGTAGAACAAATTATTGCTCAAAATTTTCGACAAATTCAACAAGAATCAGTTACACCTGGAGAATTAGAAAGAATTCAGACTCAGGTGGTGAATCGTTTTATTTTTAGTAGTGAACGACCGAGCGATCGCGCTAATCTTTATGGCTATTATTATTCTCAACTGCAAGATTTAAGTCCGGCCCTGACTTATCCTGCTAGAATTCAAGCATTGAGTTTAGATGATATTCAAGCAGCAGCGCAACAATATTTGTCTTCTGATGCTTACGGTATTACAGTGGTTAAACCAACTGTATAAGTGAATCAGCAAAAACTCTCAAAAAACTCTATACTCCAAGAAGTCGGTAGGGGCATGGCATCAGTAAGCTTACTCTTAAGACCATTAACTTATTATTGCCATGCCCCTACAAATTAAAGGTATACCCCAAAAAGTTGAGAACTGCAATTAGATACCTTATCCGTTTTGTCAAGCTCAGTTTACAAATCTTATTTACAGTAAATATGTATTGACAAAAATTTGTGCTTTAGTCGGGGTATTTTTGTGATGAGAAGATAACAAAGAGGATGAGAGACAACGTAATATATAGAGTTTGAGGCTGATATTTTGTTTTTAGACAGATTTCTACCACATAACATTAGTGTAGCAGATTTTTAAAAAAGCCAAAGTCTCATTTTGAGTCAAATTTGAGGAAAATAAGGAAAAAGTTCGATTTAGTTAAGAAGTGTTAAGTGATTTAATTGATTGAAATAAATCATATTTAATTTGATTATTCATAATTTTTTGTAATATAAAAAACACTGAACCATTAATCAATACTTAAAAAAACATCAAAAACCAAAATCCAGACAAAATATTTCTACCAGGAAAAAAGAGTAAAAAGAAAAAAGACTATAACGTCTTAAAGAAACTGCTAATAAAGCAAAAATGATCCCTTTATTAGTTATCGTTAAGAGTTGAAGTGATTGCCGTTTTCCGTTATCATTAAAGAATCGAGCTTATTGCAATTTTTTAAAGTCGGTAATTTAGCCAATTATTAATTGTTAATTATTCAGAAAAAAATGTGGACACAAATTACTGAACATATTAGCCAAACCACCGGAGAAATCTTTCAAATTGAAAAACAAAGTTCTGTGAGTGGGGGATGTATTAATCAAGGGTATTGTCTGATTGGCAAGAAGGTTAATTATTTCGTAAAAATCAATCATGCCTCTCAGGTAGAAATGTTTGCTGCTGAAGCATTAGGCTTAAAAGAAATGTCAGCAACTCAAACAATTCGTGTTCCTAAACCGATTTGTTGGGGAATGGTTGAACGCTCTAGTTATATTGTTTTAGAATGGTTAGAATTTGGCCGAGCTTCTAATCAGTCTTGGGAAGAAATGGGACAAAAATTAGCAAAAATGCACAGTTATCCAGGAGCAAATCAATTTGGTTGGGAGAGAAATAATACTATTGGTTCGACCCCTCAAGTGAATACTTGGACAGAAAATTGGGCAGATTTTTTTGCCGATCATCGCATTGGGTTTCAGTTAAAATTAGGAAAACGAAAAGGGGGGAATTTTGGAGATTATACTCAAATTGTCGAAAAAGTTAGGAGTTTGTTAAGAGAAATTGAGCCTCAATCATCCTTAGTTCATGGAGATTTATGGTCTGGTAATGTGGCAGTAACAGAAGCAGGAGAACCCGTTATTTTAGACCCGGCCACTTATTATGGTGATCGAGAGGTTGATCTAGCCATGACAGAGCTTTTTGGGGGGTTTCCTGCGGCTTTTTATCGGGGATATAATGAAGTTTTTCCCTTAGCTGAGGGCTATAAGCAACGGAAGACAATTTATAACCTTTATCACATTTTAAATCATTTTAATCTGTTTGGAGGGGGCTATGGTTCACAGGCAAATTTTATGATTCAAGAAATTTTGAGCTTTTAAGGATTATAGATAAAATAAAAAAGAATCTTACTAAAAACTGAGCAATGTTGTAGAGACGTTTCCTGAAACGTCTCTAGGATCTTAGTTAAGATCAAAAGAAGATCGAGACTTTCGTTGTGTTTTAATTTGTCGTAGTCTGTCTAAATATTTGGAAACCATAATAGTTCCATCTTGATAAGTTGTGAAAACTTTTTTCTCGCTAACCCCTAAAGGCGCACCCTTTGCATGGCTATTATATTGGCGCATCATTTTGGGAGAAAGAGGTTGATGTTTTTTATTAGAGACAATAATTACTTCAGGGTTACAATAATTAAATACTTCCTGACAATAACCGGTTTCTTCTCCATGATTAGCCGCAACAAACATATTAACTCTTTCTAACCGTTGGCGAAAATTAGCTGATTGCAAGAGATTATACCAGCCATCGGTTTCAAGATCACTTGGTAAGATCATGTTAATGTCTCGATATTGAATAAAGGTAACGAGACTTAAATTGTGAGGGGCTTCAAAATCTGGGTATTTATTCCAGAAAAATGAAAGTTTTAGTTCATCTATTTCGATAGTTTGACTGCTATCTGTCAGATTAATTAAACTATGATCGAGAGATTGAGGAAACCGTTTAAACGCAGAAAACTGTTCAGTATTGACTGTCGGATTAGCTACTAAAAAATGGATCGGAATATCATGCTGCCAAGATTGATTTACCAATGCAGGAAATCCCGCTAAATGGTCTTTGGTGTAAGCTGGAAGCACTAGGTAATCTAGGGAATGACAGTGCTTCTGCCAGATATATTGTGAGGGTTGGAATTGACTTCCTGAACCACAATCAATTAGGATTGCGTGGCGATCACTTCTGTCAATAGCTGCACAAAATCCTTGTTCTACCTCGAAAATTTGAATATCTATCATACTTTTGGGTTTTAGTGAGAATATGGTATAACTAATAGCCTTCCTGTCATCATAGATGATAAACTTGTCTTTCCTCTGTCTTTTTATTCTTTTTTAATCTCTCAATTTTCTTGACAATAAATGTTCATTTGATTGCTTAATTCTTGTTCTTTTTTTCCTAATTGTTGAACTTGCTGCTGCATCAATTTAGCGGTACTAATATCTTGATTATTTAAGGCAGAAACAAATTGACGAGTCGTATCCGCATTACCTTGATATATTTCAGCAAACCCCATTTGGTACTCAACTAATTGTTGATCCTCAATTTTTAATTGCTTCATTTGTTGAGCCGTTTCTTCAAAGGAATCTGCTACTTGCAAAACTTTTTTAATATCTTTTGTTTGACGATTATTTGCACTTTCTTCGGCAATTTTTTGAGTAATCAATATTATTTTTTGGCATTGAGAAATCTTGTTTTCGGCACAACTTACGAACAAAAAATTACTGAACATAAGAAGTATGGAAAATCCAAAATAAAAATAAGATTTTGTCTTTTGTTTCATCATTTTTGGTTACTCAAGGTATTAACTAATGTGTGAATAAGATAGGTTAATTGAGTTAATTGTTCTCTCGATTCTGTTTGAGAATCAACTAACGTTTGGATGGACTCAGTTAAGGCAAAAATTTGATAGCCTTGCTGTTGAATTTGATGTTCTTGTTGTTGAACTTGTTCCGCAAGGGTTTCCATTCTTTCTGCTAACTGTTCTACGGTTTCAGTCGTGGCAATAACAGCTTCCCCCATGCGTTCAAGAATTGATTCTATTTGTTCTGTTGTGTGACTCATTGGGTTTCTCAATCGTTAAATTTTCAGGTTATTGATGTCGCTTTTGATGCCATTTCCAAGCATGATTAACAATAGTTTCAAGGTCAGAATATTGGGGTTTCCATCCTAAAATTGACTTGGCTTTTTGACTACTTCCTACTAACATCGGAGGATCACCTGGACGGCGATCGCTTTCTTTAACTAAAAAGTCGATTCCGGTGATTTTTTTGGCAGTATCAATCACTTCTCGCACAGAAAACCCATTACCATTCCCTAAGTTAAACATTTCACTTTTTCCCCCATTTAATAAATATTCTAATCCTAAAACATGGGCTGAGGCTAAATCATTAACATGAATATAATCTCTAACTGCTGTGCCATCAGGAGTATCATAATCTGTGCCAAAAATAAAGAGGTGATCTCGTTTTTTTAATGCTGTTAATAAGGCTAAGGGAATGAGATGAGTTTCGGGGGTATGATCTTCTCCTAAACTTCCCGATGGATCTGCTCCCGATGCGTTAAAATAACGGAAGATAACTGATTTTAGTCCATAAGCATGATCAAAATCTCTTAAAATTTGTTCTACCATATACTTACTAGAAGCATAGGGACTTACAGGATGATTTGGATGATTTTCTGTCATGGGAATTGCTTGAGGCATCCCATAAATAGCACAGGTAGAAGAAAAGACAAACTTATTAATATTAGCGGCGATCATCGCCTCTAATAAAGTGAGGGTTCCCGTGACATTATTTCGATAATAAATCCCTGGATCACTAACAGATTCTCCCACGGCAATAAAAGCAGCAAAGTGCATCACCGCAGCAATATTACGAGTTGAAAATATTTTATCCAAAAGGGGGCGATCGCTAGTATCCCCAATAATTAATTCAACTTTTAAAACATCTTTAACTAACTCAGGATGCCCATAGGAAAGGTTATCAAAAACAATGACTTCATAACCGGATTTTTGGAGGGATAAAACAGCATGAGAACCAATATATCCGGCCCCTCCTGTCACTAAAATTGTGGGTTTACTGTTAGACACAAGAACTCCTCAAACTGGGATAGGTACTCAATTAAGACCAATAGTAACAGCGATCGCCACGACTAAGGATCAGAACCTAATCAATTTTACCGATTTTTTTCACTCCCTAGGAGTTTCAATAATACTTACTAATTAACTTAAACAACGAATGGCTTCTAACAACCCTCTGGCCTTATTTAAGGTTTCCTCATATTCCTTTTCTGGTTGAGAATCTGCTACTAATCCGGCCCCCGCTTGTACGGATACCAAATGTTGATTACCCCCTAAAGGACGTACCACCATAGTCCGAATGGTGATCGCGGTGTTTAACTGTCCTTCAAAATCATAATAACCATAAACCCCTGAATAGGGGCCTCGTCGTTCTGGTTCTAATTCATGGATAATTTCCATGGCCCGAATTTTCGGCGCACCGCTGACGGTTCCTGCGGGAAAACAGGCTTTAAACAAGTCCCAAGGAGTTTTATTGGGGGCCAATTCACCAATCACATTACTGACAATGTGCATGACATGGGAATAGCGTTCAATCACCATTAATTCATCAACGGTAACACTGCCTTCACAACAGGCCCGGCCCAAATCATTCCGTCCCAAGTCCACTAACATGATGTGTTCGGCGATTTCTTTGGGGTCTTGTAATAAATCTTCTGCTAAGGCCTGATCTTCGGCGAAGGTTTTACCCCTTGGTCTGGTTCCAGCAATGGGGCGTAAGGTGGCTTTAAGGGGCTTTCCTTGGATTTTTTCGGCTTTGACCATTACTTCAGGACTTGAGCCAATAATCTGCCAATCTCCAAAATTATAATAGGCCATGTAGGGGGAAGGATTAATCAGGCGCAGGGAGCGATAAAGATGAAAGGGATTATCACTATAATGGGCTTGTAGGCGTTGGGAAAGTACGACTTGAAAGATATGCCCTGCACGGATATATTCTTTCGCTTGGCGCACATTTTCGCAAAATTGAGACTGTTCTGTATTACTTTGGTAAGGGAGAGGAGCAGATTCTGCTGATTTTGGGTTTAATTCTAAGGGTTTGGCTTCAACGGGTAAGGGCAATTGTAACTTTAAGACCAATTTTGTCACGCGATCGCAAGCCTGTTGATAAGCTTCTTCCAGATTTACTGCGGGATCGCGTAAATCTGCATAGGCGATCGCCCAAATCTTCCGTTTCACCTGATCAAAAATAATCAGATGATCTACTTGCATCCACACTCCATCAGGTAAGTCATCAGGGGTGATGGGATAAATCGGGACGCGGGGTTCTATCCAATTGATTAATTCATAGCCCCAAAACCCGAATAAACCACCGATACCGGAGGGAAGTTGCGGTAGAGTGACGGGTTTAATGGTGGCCAAACAATTTGTCAAAATCTCAAAGGGGTTGCCTTCAAATACGTTAACCGTACCATCTCGATAGGTTTGGCGAGTGGTTTGTCCTCTTGCTTCTAATACCCAAACGGGATCACAACCTAAAAAGCTGTAGCGTCCCAGGTTTTCGCCCCCTTCCACTGATTCCAGTAAAAAACTATAGGGTTGATCCGCACAAACCTTGTACCAAGAGGAAACAGGGGTTTCGAGATCCGCCACCCATTCCTGATAAACAGGGACAAAATTACCCTGCTTGGCTAAACCGGAAAACTGCTCAAAATCGGGGAACATCATATATAGCTTCGCTCGAAGTCAGAAGTTTGAAGTCAATGGTTCGGCGATCGCTCACCAACCAGTCAGAAGTTTGAAGTCAACTTTTATCGCTTTTTACTTCTTGAATTGTGAGCAGTGGCCAGTTACCAATCATTTTCTCTTAGTTCATAACTATCAGTTTATTCCGATAATTTAGCCCTAATTTGTCCTAATTGGTTACTGGCCACATTGGTAATTAAACGTTAATTAAACGTCGTAGGGAGCTTTACCAGAGAATTTAAGGGTAACAGGTTCAGGGTTATCCCCAATTTTTCTGTCTTTCTTGCCGTTAAATTCACGACCTTCATTGACTTTTTCGGGGAAGACTCCATCAGCAGGATGGAGATATTGGGTTTCACCGCTGGGATAAATGCGGTAAATTTTATAATCTTGGATTTTGGGCTTAAACTTTGTCCGTAATTGAGTTCCCAGTGCGAGACATTGTTCTTTGCGGGCTAAATATAGGAGGTTTTCTCCTTCATTCATGATGGCGGCCCCACCTGTCGGCATTTCAAAGACTTGCTCTGTGGAGCTTGTCCAGGTGATGGCGTATTTTTCTTCACGTTCGGCTTTCGAGAGTAAGCCTCCGGTGCTGCCACCGAATTTGGGAAGTTGTCCTTTAAGCTCTTCTGTCATGGTAATTTTAATTCCCTCAAAAAGGTATTTTAGGGAATCCTACCATTGAGATCCGCTTTCTTACTCAGGTTAGTAAAGAACTGTAACAATTGACGGTTAGATTGAGGGGGTGATTAACTGAACTTATTCACAGGCCCCCTCCGTAGGGGTAATTCATCAATTACTCCTACAAAATAAAGATGGCTTGATTTCAAGAGGGCTTGGGTATTCTAAGAAAAATCCCCGAATGAGTTTTTATCTTATGCGCCGACTCAGAAAAAAGCATCAATTTCTTCAATACCTTCCTAGCATTATCTTGGTAGTTAGCATGGTTGCTTACTATGGGAAAGAGCATCTTTACTTCAACAATGGTGCAGGGGGTGTCGGGTGGCAAATTGGACAACCTTTTGCTAATCTTGGTAATAGTTTTCCTACTCGCTCTTTATCTCAGCTTCAATCCTTTGCTCTTGAATTAGTTAACCGCGATCGCCGACTTAATGGATTGCCACCTTTACAAGAAAAACCTTTAATTAATCAAGTAGCTCAAAGTCACGCAGAAGATATGTTGAATCGGAATTATTATGACCATATTACCCCAGAAGGAAAGACCCCAACCGATAGATTTAATGACAGGGGAGGACAAGGAGGAATTGGGGAAAATATTATGTATCAAGAAAGTTATCCTGGGACAGTCTTAAATTATGGTTTATTAGAAAAATTCCAAAAAAGTTGGATGTATAGTGATGGACACAGAGACAATCTACTTAATCCTGATTATCAATATTTTGGCTTCGGTATCGTCAGAGATCCGATTACTCAAAAAGTTTATGCTGTTCAGAATTTCCAGTAATTAAAGAGGGAAAGTTGTGTCAGTCCTGTTTGATTGAGTTACAATAGATAAAGAGATCCTAAAGACCCTTGAGACAGTTATTTGGACTGGCCATTAATCTTATCCTACTGGCAAACTTAACCGCTGTGAGTGAAGAAAATATCCATCAGACTACCTGTTATGATCGTCAAGGCAACCAACTGGTTAATTCCCAAAGTTGTACAGTAACAATGGAATATGACCATCCTGAAAATGGACTAAACTGGAAAATTGTCACCCGTAGCGGAGAAGTGCATCACTATCGCAACCCAGGAACAGGGATCGAATTATGGAGTCATCTTAATCAAGCTTGGGTGAAAGTTCAAGAAACAGACTGGTTTCCTGAAAAAGAAGGTATTCTGTGTTGGGATGACTTCTGTGCTGACTGGCGAGAATTACCCTTAGATTAAATTATGAACTCAGACTATCAACAAGGCAGTCTCATTGAATTAGAAATTACCGATCTCAGTCACAGCGGAGATGGTGTCGGTAAATTTCAGGGTAGGGCAATTTTTGTCCCTGATACAGTAACAGGCGATCGCATTTTAGTCCGTCTGACACACCTCAAACGACAATACGCTTACGGGAAATTACACCAATTATTATCCCCCTCTCCTCATCGTATTCGTCCTAGCTGCATCGTTGCCGATAAATGTGGGGGATGTCAATGGCAACATATTGATCCCCATTATCAACAACAAGCTAAACAAAATCAAGTTATTCAAGCATTAAAGCGCATTGGTGGTTTTGAAAATCCCCCAGTTGATCCCATTCTCTCATCCGATGAAGTCTTAGGCTATCGTAACAAAGCGACCTACCCCTTGGGACTTTCTGCCACCGGAAACATTCAAGCAGGTTACTATCAACGCAATAGTCATCAACTGATTAACTTGAACCAATGTCCTCTACAAGATCCCCGTCTTAACCCCTTTTTAGCAGAAATTAAAGGAGATCTCCAACAACAAGGTTGGACAATTTATAATGAAAAAACCCATCAAGGAGAATTAAGACATCTCGCCTTACGCATTGGAAAAAGAACGGGCGAAGTTTTCCTGACTTTAGTTAGTACCGAACAAAATTTACCCAATCTTGACCAACAAGCCCAAATTTGGTTAGAACGCTATCCGAATTTAGTGGGGGTTGCCCTTAATTATAACCCGGAACGGGGTAACACCATTTTTGGAGAGGAAACCTCGATTATTGCTGGTCATTCCTATCTTAAAGAAACCTTTGCTAACCTAGAATTTCAATTAGGGACTGACACCTTTTTTCAGGTTAATACAGAAGCAGCAGAAACCCTCTTAAACGTATTATTAACTAAGCTTAACCTCACAGGAAAAGAACGCCTTATTGATGCTTATTGTGGCGTTGGCACTTTTACTTTACCTTTGGCCCAACAAGTCCAGGAAGTTATCGGTATTGAAGTTAACCCCACGGCAATTACGCAAGCGCGAAACAACGCCCAAATTAACCATATTGATAACGTCAGCTTTCATGAAGGGACTGTCGAAACTATCTTACCAAACCTGGATTTTTCCCCGGATCTTGTGTTGTTAGATCCCCCCCGTAAAGGCTGCGATCGCACGGTTATTGATACTCTGAGAAACATTCAACCAGCTTATCTCGTCTATATAAGCTGTCAACCTCCGACTTTAGCCCGTGATCTGCAACAATTATGTCAAGAGGAACTGTATGAACTGTTGTGGGTACAACCAGCGGATTTCTTTCCCCAAACGGCTCATGTTGAAGCAATGGCACTGGTTAGACATAAATCAAGTGATATGTTAGGATGATAGTAGTTAGTTAAATTAGTCTAGTTTTGTTTGCGTGGTGTTTAACAGGCATTGCTCAGATAACCCTAGTTTCTACTGGGAAATAGTCTAAACATAGTTGAAGTTGAGACGGTGTATGTCTGCCTAAACCTTTGTACAAAACAACCAAAAAATCGACGTAAACTATTCAGTTATGCCACTCTTACCTCACTTATCTTTGTTAGAAATTTTTCAATTATCTTTATTCCCTGATCTAACGGTGTTAGCTATTTTATAACCCCGAAGTTTATACCTTTCTCGCCTGAATTACATGATGAAAGGGCTTGTTGTGAAAACAGCAAAGACAAAATCTCTGTAAACAATTTTAAGTTAGAGGTGACAGCGCATGATTGCTATTTCCCTACCTCCCGCGAAGCGAAACTGGAGTACAATGAGCTTTACATCCACGCTTTTTTTATGCCCAGTGCTAGATTTATTGTTAGCGAATATTCCCTCAGACTTAAAACCTGAAATTAGACTAGGATTACAAGAAGCTCTCGTTAATGCAGCTAAACACGGAAATAACTTAGACCCCAGTAAGTCAATTGTTGTTAAATTTTCTGTCACAAAAGAAGGATATTCTTGGCTGATCTCAGATGAAGGAAAAGGCTTTACTCATAACTGTGACTGCGATGACTGTCAGACTAATCACCTCCCTCCAGAAGAATCTGAACATGGCCGCGGATTTTGTTTACTTCACGAAATTTTTGATCAAGTCCAATGGGATCAACAAGGCACACAATTAAAGCTTTCTAAACAGGTTAAGAAAGGCAAACAGAGACAACCGTTGCTTTCTTAACCTGTTTTAATTAATGGGGTTATTTTGAGTTACCATGACCAGGACAGGGCAGGGGAGAAACAGAACGATCTAGCCATCCTGCTGCCTGATTTAAGTGTGCCAGGGCTTCTTGAGGCTGTTCTTTGAGTAAAAAGACCAAAGCTGCGGCCAGTTGTTGTTTAGCTTGGGCTTGGCGATCGCCTTTGAGACGGTGCCAGTCATTAGGAGTAATGGTCAGTTGTTCCGCCAAGGCTTGGGCCAATTCTAGGGAATTCGCTGATTTTAGCTGATCGGGGTGAGAAAGTTGAGTCATGGGAGCCAGGGATAATAATTGTAGGGAAAAAGAAAAGAGTCGGACATAAGCCGGATTCTGTTCTGATGGGGAGTTATCTATCTGGGACGCTTGTTACCAAACGCCTCTTGCGGTACACCTAAAACGGGACAGGAAAAAGACCAACCTTTGCCCCTCCGACCTTGCTCTCAACCGGGGTTTACCGAGCCAGCACCTCACGATGCTGCTGGTGCGCTCTTACCGACACCTTTGCACCCTTACCCATTTGACAATAGGCGGTATGTTTCTGTGGCACTATCCTCACGCTCACGCGCACTGGGCGTTATCCAGCAAGTCTGATCTTTCGAGAGTCCGGACTTTCCTCGGATTCGCCTGACAGACAAATCCGCAACTCCCTCGCCAACTCTTTTCCTTTCTTATTTTAATCTTTTTTGAGGCTATAAAACGGCTCAAACCAACCTCGTCGCCAAAAGAAATAGCTTAATCCTCCTGCGATCAATAACATCACCCCTAACAGAACAAAATAGCTCCATTTTCCCTCTAGTTCGGGCATATATTTAAAATTCATGCCGTAAAGTCCTGCCAGAAAAGTCAGGGGAATAAAAATGGTAGACATGACGGTTAAAACTTGCATCACCTCATTCATTTTATTACTCATGGAAGATAGATAAACATCCATTAATGAAGATGCTAATTCTCGATAGGTTTCGACAATATCTAATAATTGGATGACGTGATCATAACAATCTCGAAAATAAATTTGCACATCGGCACTAATGAGATCACTTTCTCCCCTAACTAAAATATTGGTAACATTTCTCAAGGGCCAAATAGCACGACGCAGGGCCAACAATTCTCGCCGTACAGTATAAATTTCTTCTAGGTTACTGGTTTTGGGTTTAATGACTAATTCATCTTCTAAGTCTTCAATGCGATCGCCGTAAGCTTCTAATACGGGAAAATAGCCATCAATAATTGAATCTAAAAGCAAATACATTAAATAATCGGGGCCTCCTTGTCTAACTTTTCCTTGATTTCCTTTAATTCTTTCCCTAACAATATCAAAACAATCTTCGATTTCTTCTTCTTGAAAAGTCAATAAATATTTACGTCCTAAGACAAAGCTTACCTGTTCACTTTCAAATCCTTCATCATTTTCTGTAGATCGAACCATCTGCACAATCATCATTAATTGTTCATTATAATCTTCAACTTTGGGGCGTTGTGGCACATTTACGATATCTTCTAAGAGTAGAGGATGAAGCTTAAAAATTTCTCCTACTTGCTTGAGAATGGTTTCACTACCTAACCCTTGAACATCCATCCAAGAGATGGTATTTGTTCCTAAATAGGGGGTTAATGCTTTGGGGATAACATCAACTTTACGAACGGCATGATCGGCATCATAATCAATTAAAACAATACGAGAAGGTTGGGCATCAGGTTCAATATTTAAGGTTCCTGGTTCACTTCCAGGTTCATCATAAAAATAGTCAAAATAATCATACTCTTCTTCTTCGGCTTTTTCTAATTCATTGGGATTTGGGATTTGGGATTCAGAAATATGAGTTTGAGTCATTTTATCATCCTAATTTACTGTCATTGGCATTGGGTTAACATGAATTCGATGAGGATTTTGGATTGGGAATAAACGCTGATCTTATCTTAAAATAAATTGGCAAGAATCGGGGTATTTTATCTATTTTTTTTAGTTATCTCATTTAGCGAAGTTACGCCCCATAATCACTAAATCTTTGTCTTCTCCGTCTAATTGAGCAACTTTTGGTAAATATCCCCATTGTTGAAAGTCATGTTTTTGAAATAAAGTTAAGCTTGGTTGATTATGAGCAAAAATAAAACCTAATAAAGTTGTTAATCCTAATTTTGGACTTTGCTCAATGGCATATTTTAATAATTTTTTTCCAATTCCTTGACGTTGATGATTAGGGGAAATATAGAGGCTAATTTCTGCGGTATTTTTATAAGCGGGACGACCATAAAAATGTTGAAGACTAAGCCAACCAATAACTTTTTTATCCATTTCCATGACCCAAATAGGATAGCGTTCATGAACTCTTTCTTTAAACCAATTTAAACGACTTTCAATGGAAATTTGTTGCAGATCTCCCGTAGCAATTCTACTGGGAATACTAGCATTATAAATGGCGACAATCTCTGCTAAATCTTCTAGGGTTGCGTTTCTGATTTCTCCCATAATTATCAAACCTTTATTGTAGTTTAATTGTTAAATGAAAACGAGTTTTTTTGATTTCAAAAATTTCTACTGATTGCACTAATTCGCTTAGTTTTTTGTAGCCATAGTTTCTGGAATCAAAGGAGGGTGATAATTTAGTTAATTGTGAGCCAAAAGGCCCTAAATGGGCCCATCCTTCTTCATCAGCGACGGATTCATAAGCACTTTTAAGCAATTCTAATAATTGTTTATTGCTGGTTAAGTCTTGATTTTTTGAGGCTTTTTTGTTGTCTAAAATATCAGTATAAATAAATTTATTGCAAGCAACAACAAAAGCTTCTGGGGTTTTTTGCCGTTCGCCAAATCCATAAACAATTAAGCCTGATTCTCTAATTCTAGAGGCTAAACGAGTAAAATCACTATCACTAGAAACTAAACAAAATCCGTCAAAATTTCCCGTATAAAGTAAATCCATGGCATCAATAATTAAAGCACTATCTGTGGAATTTTTTCCTGCTGTATATCGGAATTGTTGCATGGGTTGAATGGCCAATTTATTGAGTTTACTTTTCCAGCTATTTAACTGATTACTTGTCCAGTCTCCATAGATTCTTTTTACATTAGCTGTGCCATATTTTGCAATTTCTTGCATTAAGGGTTCAATGACACTAGCACTGACATTTTCAGCGTCAATTAAAACAGCAAGTCGTATATTACTTAAACCATTTTCTAAGGATTTCATGGTTATTCAAACTAGCAATGTTTTAACTCCTCTATCTAACAAATTCATGGTAAACGACAATAAATTAGCTCGATAATGAAGCGGGGCTAAGTTCAGTAGATTAGCTCGATAATAACCGAAAGTTAGACAAGTTTTAACGCTGAACTTATTTGTCAATCTCAAATCATTTATAGACAGAAAGTTTTTGCATTAATGTCACCCATTTTTCCTGAGTTTTAGTTTTTGGGGTGAGGGTTTTTTCTGACTTTCAATGAGCTTAAATCTTTTGAGTAATAGCCTTACGATATAGCTTTTGAATGGTTTTTAACATCTTATCAAAAGCAGATTTAGCGGAATCTTGCGCGGGGTCAAGTAATTGTAATTTAGTTAGAAGTTGTGCTTCTTGCATTTGTACATCTCCATCACTATAAATTAAACCACTCAAATTTTCAAGTAATTCTTGATAGTCATCAGGGGTGGGATTATCTCCTAAATATTCTTCTAACCATTGATAAAATTGGGCCGGTTGAACAGGTTTTAATTCAGATAAAAGGTTTTTTAATTCAGCATCTTCCGCGACTCCATGACTCTCGGCCATGCGCCGCAAATAATCCCGTTCTTCTGTTTGAATTATGCCATCAATCCAAGCAGCACCAATGAGAATTTTAAGCAGTTGTTGATTTTTATTGTGAGCATTCATTGTTTTAACCTTAGTTCCTTAGTTGGTGTTTTTTATGTCTATATTCATGATGAAGGATTTGGGCAATAAATGGGGATTCTGTCAACCTTTCTTCAACTTCACCATAAAAAATCCATCGGTATGATGTTGATGGGGTAATATTTGTAACCACCCTGATGATGTCATAAAAGGGGCAAACAGTGCATGAGAGTACGGGGGTTGAATTTGCCAAGGGGAATGGGTGGCTAAAAATTGCTGAATCACTTGCTCATTTTCGACCACATTGAGGGTACAAGTGGCATAAACTAGGATTCCTTGGGGCTTGACCCAGGTGGCGGCTTGGGTTAATAATTCTTGTTGTAAACTGGCTAATTGCTGGACTTTTTCGGGGGTTTGCTGCCAACGAATGTCTGGGTGTCGATGGAGAGTGCCTAATCCAGAACAGGGTGCATCCACTAAGACGCGATCAGCCGTGTCCCTAAATTGTGGTAGTTGACGGCTATCTCCTTCTAGAATTTTAATCGATTGTAGGCGTAATCTCTGGGCGTTTGCCTCTACTTTTTTGAGACGGGAAGGGGTGCGATCGCAGGCCATAATTGTCCCCTGATCTCCCATTAATTCGGCAATATGGGTGGTTTTTCCCCCTGGGGCCGCACAAGCATCAATAATGGTTTCTCCTGGTTGGGGATCAAGCAAATAACTCACTAATTGTGCGCTACTATCTTGTACTGTCCACCAACCCTCTCTAAATCCTGGTAAATTCTGGATCGCGCCAATTTTTCCGGTTAATCTTAGGGTTTGGGGGAAATTGGGAAGACGGGTAACAGTCAGGTTAGCTTGGGTTAACAGGGTTTCAACATTCTCTAGGGTGGTTTGTAAGGTGTTGATCCGCAAATCAATGGGAGGTGGTTGGTTAAACCAGTCACAGAGTTGCGCGGTGGTTGCTTCTCCCCATTGTTTAAGCCAGGTTTCGATTATCCAGTCAGGAAAACTGTAGAAAATGCCTAATTTTTCTGTAGGGTTCGGGGGTAAGATTAAGGGATCATCTTGGGTGTTACTCAGTCGAATATATTGCCGCAAAACACCATTAACGACCCCTGAAAGGCGGTTTAACTGATTTTGTTTGGCGGCTAACTCTACACTGGTATTAACTGCTGCTGAAGGGGGAATATTGTTGAGGTAACGCAGTTGATAGAGTCCCAGATGTAGAATGCGTCGTAAGTCTGGGGGTTGTTGTTGGGCGGATTTTTTGCCGAGTTGATCGATCAGGGTGTCTAGGGTGCGCTGACGACGCATGATCCCATAAACTAATTCTGTGCATAAACTGCGATCGCTTGGAAGCAGATTTGTTTGTTTTAAAGCGCGATCGAGGGCAATATCTGTATAAGCGTTGCGTCGATCAATGTCTCGGAGAATATTTAAAGCGAGTTGACGGGCATTAGTTGGATTCAATTTTTTACCCTCAGCATTGACTTTTATCCTTCAATTATTATTTCTTGAACTAATACAAAAGGTTGGACAATCAGGGTTTTAAATAATCGATTTGGATTAATATTCCAGTCACTTAATTGTCGGTTTGATGGTTTATTTATTAATTGTTCTGTAATCCAATGTTCAACGGAAATTTTATCATCTTTTGCGATGGCAATTCCCACCTCTAATAAGTCTAAATTTTCATTAACGACAATGACAGCATCTCTTTGTGCATGAGGTTTAATATCATGCCAGTTGACATCAGCAAGGTCTTGGGTTAGGCGAGTTTTCAGATCTTCCATGAATAGTGTTTTTTAGACAAACTATTTTAGTTTAGCAGTTTTTGGTTGCTAAAATTGATGTCTAAGTATTTTTATTGATGTCTAAGTATTTTTTGGGAAAAAATCAAGAATTTAATCATAAAAATCTTTTATGATCTGCTATAATTATATAGACTTCTCCTGTCACCTGAATCTTGGCAAACTCAGGTGATTATAATCACACCTTTAAGGTGATCTTAATCACTGAGAACAAATTATTAAGCAACTATTCTTAAGGCAGGATCACCAATCGATATCTAAAGGAAATTAATTATGAAAACTCAACTAAAACCTCTAGGTCTAGGGTTATTAGGCACTAGTATAGGGATGGGTATTGCTTTGAGTCTTGCTCCTATGACTTCGGTTTATGCAGGAACACTCAATCAAAATATTTTAGATAATACGGGCCAAACCGTAGGAAATATTAATTTTAGTTGGGATGATAGTCAAGTACAAAATAATTTACTAAAGACTTTTGGCGATTTAACGAGTTTTTCTTTTACCGACTCTGGTAATAACACTTATAATCTTAACTTTTCTGAAACTGCCTCAATCCAAAAGTTTGAATATAATCTAGAGACTGGTGGCTTAAAAGCAACTGCTTATAATTTAGGTCAAAATACATCAACAATGAGAGATGGCTTTTGGTTTGATTCTGTCAATCATAAATTCTATTCCCAGTTTAAGAACTCATCTGCTTTTATCGGGGCTTTTTCTATGACTAATGTACTACCTATTTCCCCCCCAGGCCCCGCAGGAGACCCCCCAGGCCCCACAGTAGACCCCACAGGAGACCCCACAGTAGGCCCCACAGTAGACCCCACAGCAGACCCCACAAGTATTCCTGAAGGTAGTTTAGTTGCTGCCTTATTAACTGTAGCAGGATTGATTATAAGTATTCCGAAGAAAGGGTGATAGGTTGAAGTTAATATTCAAAACTTTTTTGCTCTCTTAGATTCAGTTATTATCGATAGTCTAGGAAGAGCTTTTTCCTTCTTTCATATTCTCTCAGTCTAAAGCCTTGTGTTATACAAACGAAGCCCGCGAAGGCGGGCTTTGACCTGATAGCTGAAACCTTTAGGGTTTAGCTTCAGGGAAAACAAAACAACCCTGCTAGTGGAGTGTCAAATAGCAGGTTTATTAACAGTATTACCCTGTTTATTGGTAGAGAATTCCTCTAACCCAAGGGTCAATACCTGTTACTGTTCCTTTTCTCGTTTGAAACATAATCCTAAACCCAAAATAATTATTGGAACTAAAGAAGTAGGTTCTGGTACTTTTTGCGTAACGCTAACTTCCTCAAGAGTTTCAATAGAATCAGGTGTTTGAGAAATAATCATGAACTGCCCATCATAAGCAACCACACCATTATTGGAAGAAATATCTAAAATAGTGCTACTCCCTAATTGGTAATCAAAACTCTGCAAATCTGCTAAGTTGTGAGTGAAAGTACCTATGGTTGAATTGCCACTAAAACTCATCATGTAAGAGGAAACTTCACTCAGTGAAATTATATTGTCATTATTTCCATCTTCCCCTGAAAACATTCCACTGACTTCTCCTCCATTGTCCCATCCTGATTGAAGGAAACTAAAACTTAGAGCATTAGCTGGTTTCGTCTCCATGATCATAGCTATTCCTAATCCCATTGTCACAAGACATAATGACCGTGTGTGTGTTTTCATAAGTGTAAAAATTTGCAAATAATTTGTTCAAAAAAACCACTCCCCTCACAAGTCTATTTAATTTCTAGTTTGATAGCAATAGTAATATTACAGAAAATAGCTACTTAAAGAAAATCTTCATATTTTGCCTTGCCCACCCTTAGATGAAATCAAAAAAAAGCGATAGCCAATCAAGCAACAATAATTTACAATTAATAAGGCTAGTAATTCAGTAGTTTCAACGATGAATTTTGAGGAAAGTCTCGGAATTATCCCACAAATATTAGCAGTAAACGAAAATTACAAAAAAGTCAACTAAGAAATCAGGAAGATATAGAGAAAAGATTTCGCTCCTTAGAAACAAGAAAAACCTTAGAAAGCAATGAACAATAAACCATCAGCCGTTGTCTTATTATCAGGGGGTTTAGACTCAGCAACCTCAGCCGCGATCGCCATTTCCCAAGGTTATAATATAATTGCCCTTTCCTTGCGCTACGGACAACGCCACCAACGGGAATTAGAGGCCGCCACCACTATTGCCCAAGCATTAGGTATCACTCAACATTATATTGTAGATGTTAACATAGCTCAATGGGGCGGTTCTTCCTTAACTGATACCTCCTTATCCCTTCCCCAAGATGGTATTAAACCCGATATTATACCCTCAACCTATGTTCCTGGGAGAAATACGGTTTTTATTGCGATCGCCCTTTCCCTCGCAGAAGCAAAAGGTGCAGAAGCGATTTATTTAGGTATAAATGCGGTGGACTATTCAGGCTATCCTGACTGTCGCCCTGACTATCTCCAAGCTTATCAAACTTTAGCCAATCTTTCCTCAAAAGCAGGAATTGAAGGTACAGCCCCCAAACTTATCGCTCCCTTGATCGAGGACACAAAAGTTGATATAATCAAACGTGGGATTAAATTGGGTGTTCCCTTGGCAAAAACTTGGTCTTGTTATCAAGGGGGAGTAGATCCCTGTGGGTTGTGTGATTCTTGTCGTATCCGCGATCGCGCTTTGATTGAAGCGGGATATGCTGAATTAGCGACTCCCCAAGGACAAAAATTTTCTCAAAAATGAATAGATTCCCAGTCATGCTAACAATAATAGCATTTTGGGGAACTTAGTTCAGGAAAGCTGACAATCAAAACCTGCACATTTTGTTGACTGGTGCGGTAAAATAAAGCATTGTAAGTGTATTGTTAAGTCTAATTAATCCTAATTAAATATGTCTCACCCGACTGATCTAAAAACCTTGGCCCGTTGGATGTGTGCCGATTTTAGTAATCAAGCACAAGCCTTTGAAAATCCTCCTTTTTATGCTCATATTCGGGTGTGTATTCGTCCGTTACCTTTGGCAAATTTTCCCGAACCAAGTTTATTTTTAGAACAAGCTTATGACTTTATGTTAAACCGTCCCTATCGGTTACGAGTCCTTAAATTAAAGGTAATAGACGGGCGAATTGAATTAGAAAATTGTAAGGTGAAAGATGAAGAAGCTTTTTTAGGTGCTTCGCGGGATTTAGAAAAGTTAAAAAAACTCACCCCTGACTATATAGAAGTGATGCAGGGGTGTGATATGTTTGTTGATTGGACAGGAAACAGTTTTAAAGGGGTAGTTAAACCAGGAAGAAATTGTCGGGTTGTTCGGAATGAAAAAGAAACCTATTTAGAAAATAGTTTTGAAGTCGATGAAAATAAATTAATTAGTCTCGATCGTGGCTTTGATTTAGAGACAAATGAATTGGTGTGGGGTTCCATTGCTGGAGCATTTCAGTTTGTTCGTTGGGCCAGTTTTGCTGATGAAGTTGAATTTTAGGAACCGTTTATTGTTTAATCATTCCCCCATTGAGAACTTGATCAATGCGGACTTGATGAGGGGTTTTTTCTGGGGGTTTTTCTCCTTCCATAATTTCCCGACAAGCGGGACTATTAAAACAAGCTTGCCAATCTTTATCTGACTCCTCTCTTGCCGTTTTTTGGGGATCTTTTTCCTCGGTTGGGGCTTGATTTATTTCTGGTTTTGTGGTAGGAATTGGCTGATTATTACTGGGCGCTAAGGGCAATGAATTACTCTCAGAAGAAGGGGAACAAATGTGAGATAAATCGAGGGTATTGCCTGCTTGATCAATACCATAGCAACTAGGAGAAGCTTGAACCTTATGAGAGAGAATTGTTAATCCTATGATGGAGGAAATTATTAAAGTTCCGGTGGTAATAATTCTTTGCATTATTTAAGCCTATAAGTCATCAGTCTTCACTGCGATCGTAGTCGTTGAAGGAAATGATAGGCATCGTCAAATTCACTGAACCTTGTTAACCATTATCTCAGTTATCGGTAGAGGCGAACAGCCGTTCGCCCCTACAATTAATTATTATTTTGGGTAATTTCTAACTTGGGTTTAATGACAGTGGGAATCATTGCTAAAATTTGGGTAACAATATCATCAGGGGTTTGTTGATCATTAATCTTAATCTGTAAATCACCTTGAGCATAAAGAGAACGTCTTTGCTCTAATAAAGATGCTAATTTTAAGTTTAAATCTGTTGCTTGTAATAGGGGACGGGTGGTATCTTCAGCGAGACGTTTGATTAAGAGATCAACAGGAGAATCTAACCAAATAATTAAACCATGATGTAAATAACTCCAGTTTTTTTGTTGTAAAATAATCCCCCCTCCCGTCGCAATAACACTTTTAGTATAAGGGGCCAACTCGGCCAAAACTTGAGTTTCAATGTCCCGAAAGGTGTCTTCTCCGTCGGTGGCAAAAATATCATTAATAGTTTGCCCTGTCACCCGTTCAATTAAAACATCTGTATCAAAAAAACGATAATCCAGTCGTTTGGCTAAAATCTGGCCAACGGTAGTTTTTCCCGTTCCCATCATCCCGATCAAAAAAATATTAACCCCTTGAAGTAACTGCTGCATGGTTATGGTGTTCTGTGAAAAATGAAGCTCTATCCTTTACCCTACCCCAAAATCAGGGACTTACTCCAGAGAAAAGTAGATGATTTACCAAAAATTGGGTATCCTAGGGGAAAGACAACTTTATCAAATCTTTATCAAAAATTTACGAATCCTTGAAGACCTACGTTGTATTAACTTTTTAGCCTAGTCAACCCCGACTAATTTATCAAACTACGTTGTAGTTACTCCCTCATAGACAATCATAGGACTCCGTATCATGGGCAATATATGTGATCTCGTTAAGCAAGTGTTAGAAACAGGTTATCTCACCGTAGAAGCAGAAGACAGGTTGAGACGGCTGCTGAAAAGACATTATAGTCAAGAAGAATTTGATGCTTTTATCCAACTTCAGCGGGCCGCGATGCTTGGCCAAGTTAAGCAACAGTCCCGTGAAGTTTCCCTTTGCTAGACCCAACCTTCTTCATTTTCATCCTCATCAAACTCAGAATTAGGAGAATTAGGAGGAGTTTGATAGGGAGGCGTAATCACCCGATAGTTTGCGTCATAGACTTGGTTAGTTGGGTTAGATTTTGGCGGAGGTGTTGGTGAGGTATCAGAGGGACTGGGAGGAATTTCCTGTTCTTGAGGAGGGATAGGATCTCGGCGATCGCTTAATTCTCGGTAAGTATAAGAATAAATTGTTCCTTGACGGGAGACGGTTTTCGGAGTTTGAGGCATTTCAAATTCCGAGGCCTGATCTTCAATAATCGGGGTTTTGGAGGGTTGGAAGGGTTGAGTCCTTTCTGTGGGGGGTTCTTCAATATTCCACTCCTCATCCTCATCAGGTTGGGGGGTTTTTTCCCATTCAGGGTTTGGGGGAACCTCCCAATCAGAACGTTTTGCTTCAGATCGTTGATAGGGTGTTTCTGGGGGTTCTTGGGGACGGGGACGAGAAGGAGACTTAACGGATTTTGGGGCAGAACGTTGACGGGGCGATCGCGTTAATAGTTGTATTAGTAAACTGGTAATAATTCCAGCTAGGGCAAAGATTACCACCCACAGACCTAAAGGCAGCGTTAGGGATAATAAAGCGGTTTTAGCCTCAGTTCCTAAGAAATAAAGCACCACAGGTTGTTGATTTTGAATAATAAAAATGCCTGTCCCAACCAACAGTAATAGTAAGATAATTAACCGCATCTAATCTCCCCCTCTTCTCATACTTAATTCGGTTTTCAAAACCCCTTTATAAGTTTGGGTTCTTTTCCCCCCCACACTCCCCACACTTCCTAATGTCCCTGCCAACGGGTCAAGGGAACACAATCAATATTTAATTGATCTAGGGTACGGGCCACCACAAAATCCACTAAATCCTCGATGGTTTGGGGATTATGATACCAGGCCGGGATAGCAGGGACAATTCTCACCCCGGCCTCTGCTAAGGTCGTTAAATTCCGTAAATGAATCAAACTAAAGGGGGTTTCACGGGGAACCACCACCAAGGGACGACCTTCTTTAAGTTGTACATCCGCGGCCCTTTCCAATAAATCGGAACTTAACCCCGTGGCCAATTTAGCCACCGTACTCATACTACAGGGCATAATGACCATGCCCAAAGTCCGAAAAGAACCACTAGCAATGGTGGCCCCCACATCACCCCAACGATGACAGAGGAGTTTTCCTTTCGTGGGAACCCCGGCCTTTTCTCGCCAAAATGCTGCTTGTAAGTCTGGTTCGGCGGGCATTTTTATATTTTGTTCGGCCAGCCAAACCATGTAACTCGCTTTAGAAGCGACCAGATCCACCTCATAATCAGCTTCTAAGAGAAATTTTAAGGCACGAACCCCATAAATTAACCCTGATGCCCCACTAATGCCTAAAATTAACGGTTTTGTCATTGACCCTAAATTAGTCCTTCTAGTTCGAGATCTTCGATCATTTGCAGTCCTCTGGGATCTCCTAGCCGCAATAAGGCACTTTTGGCATCTTCTTTTACGCCGTAGTCCTCATCTTCCACTAAGGCTTCTAGTAAAGCATCAATAGCGGTAGCATAGACCACATTAGAAGGGAGTTCCCGACAGAGTTGACCAATGGCCCAGGCACAGTTTCCCCGCACTGCTGCCACTGCATCCCGTCGTAATCCTTCAATCAGAGGAGCCATGGAGGAGATCACGTCTTCATATTCTAGTTTAGCGATTTGGGCCAGACTACTGGCGGCCCAGAGGCGCACGGCGGAAATATCTGTTCTCAGGGAGTGAATTAAGGGTTTTACGGCCCGGCGATCGCTACTATTGCCCAGGGCCCAGACTATGCCTTTCCGCACATAACCATTCCAGTCTGTGGCTAAGAGTTGTATGAGGGCGGCCACCGCTTCAGGATTAGTATTTCTGCCCAAAGCGTAGGCTGCACTGACCCGCACTAGGGGACAGATATCATTTAATAATTGAATGAGGTGGGGGATCGCTCTGGGTTCTTGTAGCTCACAAAATGCCCGCGCTGCCAGCATTCGTTGGGATGGGTCAGTATCCCTGAGTTTTGGCAACATTTCCTCTGGATCGGGGGGTGGTACGTTAGCATCTACTGATTCTAAGCGATCCAAGGGGTCATCAAATTGATCCGCACTCTCGATTACGCTGAGGTCGTCGTTACTGTGCATAGTTGTTAGAATAGCCTATTCTACACTATTTAACCAGGTTTCTTGTGTCTTGTCTTATTCTGTTGTTATTTGACGATGACTTTTTTTTAGTAAAAGTTATTTTTATGTTGATAAATATTATTTTTTCTAATGATATGTTAGATCAACCCGCCCTTACCTAAGTAATAAGTTTAACCTCGAAGATCTAAGTTTATCTTCTATTTTTCTAGACTATTTTAATGAGTAATACTATCAATTTCAACCAAAAGATAAAACAATTTTGATTACATCTTATGTCGATTTTTCCTTTTTACTCTCCTATTTTAAGACAAATCTAGCTCTTTCGTCTCCTCCCACTCCCCACATTTACCCTTGTCTGCTACCATATAGATTGCTTTAAAACACGAAAACGATGGCCATAGCTTATATTATCGGACTGGGAAGATCGGGAATTGCTGCTGCGAAATGCCTCAAACAAGACGGGTGGGAAGTGATCTTAAGCGATCGCTCAGACTCTCCTAATTTACACCCAATACAGCAACAGTTACAAACCGAAGGCATAACGGTTAAATTAGGCCATACCCCCACCTTAAACCCCTCTAATTTACCTAATTTAATTGTTGTTAGTCCTGGGGTTCCTTGGGATGTTCCCTTATTAATAGAAGCGCGTAACCTAGGCATTGATACCATTGGAGAGTTAGAATTAGCCTGGCGGTATCTTAAGTCATCTCCTTGGGTGGGAATTACGGGAACTAATGGCAAAACTACTACTACTGCTTTAGTCTCGGCTATTTTTCAAGGTGCTAAATTAAACGCGCCATCCTGTGGCAATATTGGTTATGCTGCTTGTGAATTAGCTTTAGCTCAATCCCCAAAAGATGACAACCAAGCTTATGATTTTATTATAGCAGAAATTAGTAGTTATCAATGCGAATCATCTCAAGAATTAAGTCCTAAAATTGGTATTTGGACAACTTTTACCCCTGATCATTTAAGTCGCCATAAAACCTTAAATAACTATTACGCTATTAAGGCATCTTTGTTACAACGCTGTGAATATCAAATTTTTAATGGGGATGATCCTTACTTACATCAAGTCGGTTTACATCAATGGGCCGATGCTTATTGGACAACGATAAAAGGTAAGGAAAATTTACTTTGTGATCCCTCTAAAGGGGTTTACATTCAAGATAATTGGGTGGTGGCTTTTGGGGAATTAATTTTACCTTTAAACCTCTTTAAAATGGCGGGTTCTCATAATCAACAAAACCTTTTAATGGCAGTAGCAGCAGCAAGATTAGCAGGAATTGAAAAAGGGGCGATCGCCCAAGCTATAGCGACGTTTACAGGGGTTCCTCATCGCTTAGAATATATTACAACTATTAATAGTATTGAGTTTATTAATGATAGTAAAGCGACTAATTATGATGCCGCAGAAGTGGGATTAATGTCTGTTAAATCACCGACCATTTTAATTGCTGGAGGGGAAGCAAAAGAGGGTGATGATAGCAAATGGATCGCCCAAATTAAAGAAAAAGTTGCCACAGTTTTGTTAATTGGTGATGCTGCTGTAAGCTTTGCTAAACGGTTAGAAGAATCGGGTTATAATAGTTATGAAATTGTGGAAACGATGGATAATGCGGTTAAAAGAGGTTTAGAATTAGGGAAACAAAATCAAGCGAAAGTGGTTTTATTATCTCCTGCTTGTGCGAGTTTTGATCAATATCAAAGTTTTGAACATCGGGGGGAACATTTTCGGAAATTATGTCAACAACTTAAGTAAATATTGTCTTAATAAAAATGACTCAGGAACAAACGTTAATACCTATTCTTAAAGAATTTAATAAAAAACTTCAGAGAGAATATAAAGATAGATTAATTAAAATTATTCTCTTTGGATCTCAAGCTAGAGGAGATGCAAAAGAAGATTCTGATATTGATATAATGGTAGTCTTAAAAAGTCCTGTTTCTCCAGGAGATGAAATTATTCAGATGGCAGATATTGCGGTTTCTCTAGAACTTAAATATCATCAAATGCTTTCTATTATTCCCGTTTCAGAAGAAGATTATATCTATCGAAAAAGTCCATTAATGGATAATATTCATCGAGAAGGTATTATTCTATGACTCAAATTATATTCTATTTGAATCAAGCTGATCAAGAAATAGATGCAGCAACCCTCTTACTCGAAAATACTTATTATCGTGCTTGTATTTCTCGTTGTTATTATAGTATTTATTGTGCAACCCAAGCCCTGTTAATCTCCAAAAATATTAAAACTAGCACTCATAGAGGTATTAGACAGCAGTTTGGACAATATTTTATTCAAACCGGAGAACTTTCATCAGAACTAGCAAAAGCAATGAGAATAACTTATGATTTAAGACAATTAGGGGACTATGACCAACTGATTAAAATTACTCAACAGCAAGCACAAACTGCTTTAACTTACGCAAAAATGTTTATAGAAGAAGCAAAAAAATGGCTTAATAAAAGAAATAAAATACCATAAATTTACTCACATTTTCCCTTAGTTTTTCGTTCTAATATTAAGGTTTCTAAATCAGATCTTCCCGTTAAAGGAAGGCGTAATTTTGCCCAAATATTATATATCCAATTTGCTAATTTTCCCACCACTGGAATTTTGGTGATTGCATACACCCAACCCATCCCTAAAACTTCATAAACATAGCGAAAAGCTTCGATATCTTTAAGAATGGTTCCATCAGGTAAAATAGCATGAATACGCCCCATTGCTGCTTTATAGTCTACCCCAAAATGGTCATCAGGAGAATAATTATCATCAGCAATATTAACTAAGTTTACCAGTCCTCGTTCCTGATCTTTTTTCTGTAAAAAACGCACTTCTCGCAGACAAAGAGGACAGTCACCATCATAAAGTAACGTAACTTTCCAAGAAGATTGTAAGGGGTTTGATGTTTGATTTTGGGTTAAACGAGTCATAATAATGATGTCAATAAATTATCTTAAAGTTTAACTTTGATTAGCAGATTTAAACCGTCCTATTAAAAAAGAACGTTGATGACTATGTTTCGTTTTCCGTCCTGATACTCGTTTGCGCCACATCTGGAAACTTGAGGATTTCATCTCTCGTCTCATCATAGAAATGACCTGTTTTTCTGAGAGTCCATATTGAACTTCTATCGCTTCAAATGGAGTTCTATCTTCCCAAGCCATTTCGATAATACGATCCAGGATTTCTGGGTCAAATTGATGCTTTTCCGCCATTGATTTTTACCTCTTGATATTAAGTGGTTTCAGAAATTTTTCCTAAAGTATTTTTAAACATTAGCCAAGTTTTTGAGCTAACATCATGCAATTGTTTGCCAAAGGTTTCCCGTTGGTTAATTAAATAGATACTAATTAAGGTTAAACCAACCCCAAACCATTGCAACAGGTTTAAGACTTCATTGAGAAATAAATTACCAAAACTCAATGCAAAAACAGGGGTTAAAAAAGTTAAAGAACTGATACTGGTTAAATTACCTTTCGAGGCTAAATAGAAAAAGATACCATAGGCGATCGCACTACCAAAAATTGTCGAATAACTTAAGGCTAACCATCCGTGTAAATCAATATTTACCCATTGCTGAGATTCCCAAATACCAGAGATTAAAAATAAAGGAATACCCCCTAAAATCATGTGCCAACCTGTCGCTACTACGGGATCAACATGACGACTCACATAACGAATACAAATGGTTCCTGCTGCCATAGAAAGGGAAGCCAATAACATTAATAATTCGCCACTATTTAGCAGTTCCCATGCATTAAAATTAAAAGAAATTGATTGAGTTTGCCATAAACTTTCAAACCAATCTTGAGGCAAACCAATTAAACTAATGCCAAGAATACCAAACCCTAACCCAATACCTCCCCAAATGCCAATTACTTCACCAAATAACCAGCTAGACATTAACGCTACTGCTAAAGGTTGGGAGTCAATAATTACTGAACCTAAACCGGCCCCCGTCCGAGTTAACCCTGCGGCTAAAAATCCTTGAAACATTGCCCCATCTAATAAGGCAAATAAAGCGATCCATAGCCAAGCTTTCCACCCTTGAGGTTGAGGCCGGTTAAACAAAGATGCCACCAGTAACACCAGGATGCCCGCAGGGACTAACCGCACTCCAGCCATAAAAAATGGGGTTGTATGGGGAATTACCCCCTTCATGGCAACCATAGCCGTTCCCCAGAGAAAAAATGGAGCGATGAGTATTAAGGAAGACTGTAGGGAGGTTGAACGATTCAGGTTCAAATTCATAAACAACGCTAAAAAACTTTATTTACTCTATCTTAACGAATTGTTTAGTTTTGTTAACTACTTAGGGAAAATTTGGGAAGCGAGCATGGGACTTAAGCACCAGAACTATCTGTAGGGTCAATTCATGAATTGACCCTACAAAAATACTCAATTTCTAGGGGCTTTGCGTAAGTTCTAACTCCATTAACCTACCCCTTTACGGCCTTTAAGACAAAATGCTCCGGCGATCGCTAATAAACCGATAATGGTACTTGGTTCAGGAACTTGAACTAATTCCACACGAATGCGGGCAACTTGATAACCTGGAGCGGTAAAGTCTGCATTAGCAAATCGAGGAGTAGATAAAATTGGCCCTCCAGGAATAAACCCACCGTGAAGGGTGACAACACCATTTTCATCAACCCCAGTATTGGGGGTAGCTTGTCCAAAGAAAGCTGTATTGGCAGGGATTTCGTCATTGACTTCTGTTCCCCCATCGAGAATATTAGATCCCAACAAAATAAAGTCAGCACCGATGAAGTTACCTAAATCATCAAAGATACGATGAGCTAAAGGGTTCCCATTGGCAATAAAAGCATCATTACTAGGAATTACCATGGAAGCATAGCTAAAATAACGACTACTGGCTAAAGTTGGGTCAACTTCAAGTAATTGCGATGAGGCGATTTCACCCATATCGATAGGGCCGACGTTTGGGCCTCCTGTTCCCAAGATGGTTCCTTGGACTGTACCTGCACCCACTAGATCAAATTGAGCGGAGATAGGCCCAGTGTTGCCATCTTCTACTAAACTTTCAGTACCTGGAAATAAATTTAAGGAGACATCTCGATCATAAATATCAAAGCCACCATTATGAAACCCGAACCAAAGGGGGGTTAACAGGGTTCCGTTAGCAGGGGCCAGGTTTTCGATAGATACTTTTAGGGTAACAGCAGAAGCAGCAGAGGCCATGGCGAATAAAGACCCTGCGGTTAACATGGTGATAAGAGTGCGGATTTTGAAGGCGAGTGTTTGACTGTTCATCGAATTTTTATCCGTTAATTTGGGCAATCAATTCACGGACTATTAAGCTTTGAAAGTATGAATATTTCCTGAGAATTGACTGAGAGCGGGTTAAGAAATTTAGGCGCAAAAAATGTCAACTCTCTATAATTCCTGAACAGGTTAAATTTTAAAAAAATTTAATCTTAGGAGTGGGCAAGGCAAATGATTAGGCTTTCGTCTCAGTTGCCATAATTTTCTCATGCCTTGCCCCTACAAAGATAAAAAATAACTTGGCATACAGGACTTAAACTGCCTTGGCAATATTTTCTAGATGACAGTGTTCTGCTAACCAATCATACCAGTCTGATAACCCTTCTCCTGTCAATGATGAAACTTGAAAAATCTCTATGTTGGGATTGACTTGTCTGGCATAGTTTAAACATTTTTCTGTATCAAAAGGCACATAAGGTAATAAATCTATTTTCGTTAAAATCATCACCTTACTTTCCCGAAACATATGGGGATATTTGATGGGTTTGTCTTCCCCTTCTGTTACAGATAAAATGGCGACTTTGGCATATTCTCCTAAATCAAATAAGGCAGGACAAACTAAATTTCCGACATTTTCAATCATTAATACTGAATGGGTTTCGGGGTTTAATTGTGTATAGCCTTTTTCGATCATGTCTGCCTCTAAATGACAGCCTGTTCCGGTGTTAATTTGAATGACTTTACAGCCTGTTTCTTTAATTTTTTGGGCATCATTTTCAGTTTCTTGATCGCCTTCAATGACATTAATAATAATACGCTCTTTTAAATCATTAATTGTGCGGGTTAATAGGGTTGTTTTGCCAGAACCTGGAGAACTTACTAAATTTAATGCTAAGATATCACGACCTTTAAAATAGCCTCGATTTTGTGCAGCAATTAAATCATTTTTCTGTAAAATCTTTTGTTCTAAACTGATAGTAGTTCCGTGCATTTTAGCATGAATTTCTGAGACTGAGGAATGATGATGCTCTTCATGATCATGGGAATGGGTAATCACCGTTCCATCGGGTAAAGTATGGGTATGATGATGAGTATTCATATCTGTTTTTGTCCCAGTTTGAATATTAGTTAAAGTGACATTATTATCATCTGAACAACCACAAGTTACACACATATTTCTTCTACCTCCATTTCTTTAATTTGTAATTCTTGTCCTTGAATAATTTCTAATTCCTTACTCCCGCAGCGATCGCATTTTCCAAAGGGTTGAGATAATGCTACTTCTGCCCCACAATGACGACATTTTCCCTTTCCTGCTACTTCAATAATATCTAAAGTTGCTCCTTCTAAAATAGTATCTTGACAACAGATATCAAAACAAAAACGAATAGAATCTGGCATAATTGCGGATAATTGACCAATTTCTAAGGTAACACGCTTGACAGACGCGCCCCTAGCCTGTTCTGTAACAATGGCTACAATATTTTGGGTGATTCCCAGTTCGTGCATAATATAAACAGGGTTCTTTCAAAGAAGATGCTTCTATTGAATGGGTAAAATTATCAAGAGTCACTCTTTTTTTAGAAAATCTTAAGATTAAGATTTAGTTCGTAGTGAGGGCTTCAGCCCTAAAGGGCTTACTACGAACAGGTTTTTAGCTTAACATTTTATTCATAAAAAGTCTCTAATAACTTTGGTAAATTAGTTAAAAATATCTTCTAAAATAACCCTAATGTTAACGAATATTCGAGAAAAATTCCAGCAATACCCTCAAGATATGCAGCAATGGATGATTGAGCAGGAGAAAACAAAATTAAGCCGTATTGAACAAGCTTTAATTAAAGGACAACTACTTTATGATAGCATGGACTCAGAAAATCGAGGGAAATGGCTACAAGAAACCATTCAATTATTAGAACAATATTTAACCCGACTTCCTCATCGAAATTGTCCGTTAGAAGATGTTTCTCCTGATTATATTTTACAAGTGTGGGAAACCTTAGCAAGTGACGCAACTTTAAGAGAGTTAATTTCTCAAGTAGAAACCCGATACGAAGAACTCCTTAAAATCTGACTTAATCTTTAGTATTCAGACGTAATTGTTTGAGTAAACTATATACTAGGGGAGAGAGAACAACCCCCATAGCTAACACAAAAACCAAGCCACTAAACAGAGCATAAATAGACGCAAAAAGCTTGGCACTATTGGTCTGTAAAGGACTAACCGGGCCCATTCCACTGAGGATCATCGATGCTTCTACTGTAGCATCAATCCAGCTTAAATGGGCTGTCCAATGATAACCGAGAACCCCAATTAAAAGTCCAAGTAAAATGAACATGGTAGACATAGTTAGGTAAGCCAAAAAGTCACGAATAAACGTGGCTTCTTTTTGGAAACTACTACTCAAAAATTCGTCAACTTCCTGCCACTCTTCCATTACTTTTACTGGGGGAGTTTTTTTAGGAAAAAGATGAATTTTAGTTGGGGTTTTTTCGATGGGTTGTTGGAATGTTGTCGTACTTTTCAAGTGTTGACCTTCAGTTCTAGCAGCCTACCTTCCCATTGAAGAATAAACGGGCGATGTAAACTTCCCCCAACTGAATCATCTATTAGGGTGATTACAAAATGTTTATTCTGGACATTTTTTAGGATTTCCCCATAGACTCTATGTGTAGAGGTAATTGATGAATTACCTCTACGGAAAACACAATTAATAGGGAAATGCCGTAAGTATTGCATAAGTCCTGATTATTGATTCATTGACCACAATAATACCCGATTATTGCCAGAATCCGCAATAATGGCGGTATTTCCACAGATTGAGATACCATAGGGCCAACTCAAACTATGGCGATCGCAACTTCCATAGGAACGGTTTTCACTCTTACTGCGAAAATGTAATTGTCCCGTTAAACCTTCAGCAGTAGCCCCTATCTGGGGGTTTCCAGTCCATCCCACCAGGCGAGAATTAGCCGTATCAGCCGCAATTAACCATTTATCTGTAACTGCTACCCCGTAGGGCATACTGAGGCTATTAGCAGCAGGAAAATAGCCACCTTGGTTCAATTCTGCGGCTGAAAAGTCAGCTTGTCCTAACACAATTTGACAGGGAGTATTATTTTTGGTGGGAATACCTTGCCAAATCATCAGACGGTTATTTCCTGCATCTGCTAAAACTAAATTATCTTGCCAAATAGCCAAAGAATGGGGCCAACGCAGACTAGAAGCCGTGGGACTACCGCCCCCATTTTCATCCCGTCGGTTCATGTCAGCTTGTCCTAAAACGTAGTCTGCGGGTTGTCCGTTGCAGGTTGGTAGTTGATTCCAGACTAACACCCTACGGTTGCCTGTATCAGCCACAAATAGCCTTCCCTGATGATACATAACCCCATAGGGCCAGTGCATTCTATCGGCGGCGGTGTCTGTCTCCCCTCGGTTAACCTGGTTTTGGTGAAAATCTGCTTGTCCTAAGACGATATCGGCGGGAATATTGCTATCTTGAGGCAATTTTTTCCAAATTAATAGCCGATGGTTCCAAGCATCAGCTACCGCTAACCCTTCCCCACAGACGCATATTCCGGTGGGAACGCTGACGGTGTTTGCTTGGGGGGTTCCTTTGGCGTTTTGCCCTTCTTGATAAAAGTCGGGTTGTCCAATAACCCAGTCTGCGGGTTGTCCGTTGGTTTGGGGGCGATTTTTCCACCCTAAAAGGCGATGATGTCCCGTGTCAGATACCCACAGCGGCCCGGTTTCTGAGACTAAGCAGGCCCCTCTTGGGCCAAACATGGTGTTTGGACTGGGTTCTAGGGGTATGACTAAGCTTTCGGCTGTTTGTTCACCGAGGATAATTTCTGCGCCTTGGGGAGAGAGTATGTTTAAATAGGATTCATTGACGGGGGTTTGAGGTGTAGGGTTTATTTTTAAAGGTATTTCCATTATTTTTGGGGTTAATTTTTAGTAAGCTGCTGTGCATTTATAATGACTTATTTAGCATAAGTCTTGCTTGTCACAGGCTAGAAGCCTGTGTTACTAATAGGCATTTTAAATGCGTCTTAGCTTCTTGTAGTTTAGGGTTTTTTTAATGATCAATTTGATAAATTTTACGAATTTTAGAAGCAATTTGTGGATTTCTTGACTCATTAATAAAGATACAATCATGCTGAGAATTAAAGGTTCCATGGGGCGGAAACTTTTTAATGAGTTTAAAACCGAAATTATTTAGATAACTTTCTACCTCAGTGAGCAAAGCAATTTCTTTATAGAGTGGAATAACAAAAAGTTCTAGATGAAGTCCAACACAACTTTTTGATAAAAATTCAGATGCTCCTTTAAGAATATTATATTCTGCTCCTTGAGCATCAATTTTCAAAAAGTGAAAGGTCTTTAAAGAAAATTCTGCATTAATAATTTGATCAAGGGAACGACATTTTAAAGTTTTTGTTTCTACTAATTCTGACCTTTCAAACCATGTTTCTGCTAGTTCTTTAGGCCCTTGTAAACTTAAGATTTCCCAATTATTTTGAACGTATTCATAGTTTTGTTGAAATAAAGAAGACCCTGTTGCATTAAATCCTTTATAAATATAGAATGGCAGAGTTTCTTCACTTTCCCATAATGCTGTATTATAAGTCATGAAATTTTTACCCTTCTGGATCGCTTCATTTGGCTCAAAATTGAGTAAAAAATTGATACAATTAGCATGAGTATTCCAAGGGGAGGGTAAACCACCAATAGACCCAACATCAATGAGGTTAATCATTCCCTGATTTAAAAAATTTATTTGATATTTTGGGTGATATTTACGTTCTATCTTCTTGAGCAAGTTTTTTATTTTTTTACCAGAGAATTTGATCATGATTTTTAACCTAAGCTACTTTAACTAACACTCTTTCCCCACTCCGTTTAACGGGATAAGCTTCTAAAAACATCCCTGGAGAGGTGAGACATTCGCCTGTTTCTAACTGATACTGAAACCCATGATGTAAACAGGTTAAAATACCGTTTTCTACTTTTCCTGTATCTAATGACATAGCTAAGTGCATACAACTATTACGATATCCCTTAACTATCTCATCTTTTCTCACTAAAATTAACTTTAATCCTTCAATTTCTAAAGGTAATATTCCCCCATTCGTAATTTCATCAACCCTTGCTAAAGCTACCCACCCGGCATCTTGAGAAGCAGCAAAGGGACTATTAATATTTTCCCCCGTCTTACTAACAGCAGAAGTATTAACAGACACTACATTTTTGATTTCAGGACAGTAAGTTTTAATTGCTTGTTCTACCCCTTGTTTCATTGTTAAAGTAGACGCAGGACAATTGCTGCAAGTTCCTACTAATTTAACTTCTACTGTATCAGGTAATTTAATCGCAACTAATTCTATATCTCCGTGATGACTTTTTAACCCTGGACGAACAGTTTCTAAGGCTTGTTCGATGCGTTTTTCTAAGGGAGGTGTAGGGGCTTTTATTAAGTCATGATATCGCAAAAGTCCATAAACTAATTCATCTTCAACTGCCTGACGTAAAGCGGGTAAAGCGTCTTTTTTTACTGTCTTAATTAGACGGGTTAAGGCTTCTTTATGTAACGCCTCAACCGCTTCTTTTAATCTTTCAACTACAACCTGTTGATTTTTATCCCATTGACTCACAATTTGTTCATAACGACTAATTTCTTCGATCAGGTTTTCTAGGGTGGGTATTTTATCAATTGATTGTGTCATTTTTGTTGTTTATTTTAATCAAATTAAATGGAGGGACAAACGGCCGTTTGCCCCCAGAAATCACTAATTATTGCATTTTCACATCTTTTAGTAAAAATGGCATAATCATCCCTGTTACTAAACTAGAAATGGTAATAACAACAGCAAGATTTAATCCGGTTTCTCCTAAACCCACTAACAACAATAAACCGATCAATATTCCAAAGGTTAATTGTCGATAAAAATAACCAGGGTTACGGAATAATTTGCCCTTTAAAAACAATTTTGCAGAATACCAAGCGAGATCTAACATTGTCAATAACTCCTAGATGAATTTTAAAATAACTAACCCAATAGCCGCCACAGGAATAACCCCCGCCGGACCAAATAAACTACCAAGAATTGCCGCTAATTCATAACCGATATCTTTCCCTGCTAATAAAATGCCACCAATGGCCCCACTAATAGCAGAAATAACCGCAGCAACCATTAACCAAAATAGGCCAGTTACTAAGGTAATTTCTCCTACCATGAGATTGCTAAAAAAGGTCTGAATTACTTCATCCGTACTTAAATAACCCATAATGTCAGTCATTGAGATTTTGCTCCTTAAATTAAGTAAACGATAAACTTTTTAGCCCCTAGTTCAAGCTAGAATTATGAGTAAATACGGATAATTCTTTTTCAATGTCTTTCAACATTTCTGCGACAATGTTAGCCCGTTCTATTTGTCCATAATCACTGAATATTTTTTTTGCTTCCTGATAGTAAGCTTGGGACTGTCTTAAATTATTTGCATTGCCAAATTCAGGGTGTTCTACATCATCCGGTAAATTAAACAAAACATTGGCTTTATTAGCGATAGTATTGGCATATTCTATCGGCATATCTTGGGCATTTCTCACCTTTAATGCCTCATCATAAGCTGCTAATGCTTTTAAATTATTTTCGATAGGATGGGTACTAGAAAGATACTGCAAGGCATTGGCCAAATTGTTTTGTAACATGGCATATTCAGTGGGATGATCAATTAATGTCACCCATTGCAACGCTGCTTCAAAAGACTGTACTGCCATTCCTTGACGCATTTTGTCCTTTTCTGGGCTTAAAGGCATGGAAAGATAGGCGATCGCAATGTTATTTTGCAAAATGGCATATTCTTGGGGATAACTCTCTCCTGTAAATACTCTGACTGCTTTTTGATACGCTTGTACTGCTTCTGGCATGGTGGCCTGATGAAACCCCACTAAACCCTGCAATACTACCCCCAAATTCATCTGTGTCTCGGCCACTTCTTCCGGGGAGGCATATTCTTCTAAAATGGGTAAGGCTGTCTCATAAGCAGTTTTTGCCTCTAATAATACGTCTGGCCCTTCATAGGGAATAGTACGCAAAGCTGTCCCCATTCCTGATAAACATCTGGCCCGCAATAAGGGATAGTCGGGGGGACATAATTCTAGTCCTCTACAGTAGAGAGAGACAGCATCTTCGAGTTGTTGCGGGGTTTTTGGTTTATTTTGCAGCCCTGCTGCCATTTCAATCAACATTTCAATCTTTTCTGACACAGTTGCTATGTCAGACTCGATCGCCGCTAAGGCAGCTTTTACGTTAGTATCACTAATGGTAGGTGTCACAGCTTTAATATTTCAATAAAGGTTAAAAGTTTTTGTCAGCTAGTTTAAGAAATTATGACAAATGATTATTTTTCTACAGGAAAAATGTCATCGTTTTCTCACAATATAGAAATCTAATTCAGAGTAAGTTTTAGGTTGACAGAACACTGACTCTATTTAATCAATAGCTTTAAACTTTGGTGCCTTTTCTTTGTATTGTTTTAAGATTATTATCAATAAACTTCACATCTCGCCATTGTCAATGATAAACCAAAAATTAAGAAGTTCGTAGTAAGGGCTTTGGCCCAAGGACAAACAATCTTTCTATATTTTACTGATAATTTTCTAAAGATCGGGCAAAGATAGAAGATTTTATCCTACACTTGAAACTGATAATAGATCTCTGAGAGTCAACAATGATGCTGCAAGAATTTAACTGGAAAAAACTACAAAACGGGTCAGATATTCGCGGAGTTGCCCTAGAAGGGGTTGCAGATGAACCCGTTAATTTAACCCCTGAAGTAGCTCAAATTTTAGGTCAAGCTTTTGTCAGTTGGTTAAGCCAAAAATTAAGCAAAAAAGCCTCAGATTTAACCATATCTTTAGGGCGAGATAGTCGTTTATCAGGGCCAACTTTAATGGCAGCAGTAACTGAAGGAATTAGACTAATGGGAAGTCTAGTTTATGATTTTGATATTGCCTCCACTCCTGCCATGTTTATGAGTACCATTACCCCTAATTTTAACTGTGATGGGGCAATTATGTTAACGGCTAGTCATTTACCTTTTAATCGTAATGGGTTAAAGTTTTTTACCGCACAAGGGGGCTTAGATAAACCAGATATTACAGAGATTTTAACCTTAGCAGAAAAGAATGATTTTGAGGTAGTAACCGAAAAAGGAAACCTAGAAAAACATGATTTTATTGCTGTTTATGCCGAAGGTTTAGTCAAAAAAGTGCGAGAAGGGGTCAATCATTCTAAGAATTTTGAGCAGCCATTAAAAGGCTTAAAAATTATTGTTGATGCGGGCAATGGTGCAGGAGGATTTTATGCAGATAAAGTCTTAAAACCCTTGGGTGCTGATACAACAGGCAGTCAATTTTTAAATCCTGATGGCACATTTCCCAATCATATTCCTAACCCTGAAGATGCAACAGCAATGGCTTCAATTTGTCAAGCAGTTATTGATAATAAAGCAGATTTTGGCATCATTTTTGATACGGATGTAGATCGAGGGGCTGCGGTTGATAATTTAGGGAAAGAACTCAATCGAAATCGTTTAATTGCTTTGATTTCTGCTATCGTTTTAAAAGAACATTCAGGCTCAACTATTGTCACAGATTCAATTACATCAGATGCCTTAACAATATTCATTGAATCTGAATTAAAAGGGGTTCATCATCGCTTTAAACGGGGCTATAAAAATGTTATTAATGAGTCTATTCGTTTAAATAAAGAGGGACAAGAATCATGGTTAGCTATTGAAACATCTGGCCATGGGGCGATGAAAGAAAACTATTTTCTTGATGATGGGGCTTATTTGGTAACTAAACTATTAATTGAATTAGCAAAATCTCAGCAACAGGGGAAAGTATTGACTGATTTAATTGCTACTTTACAAGAACCAGAAGAAAGTGAAGAATTTCGCTTAAAAATAAACACTGAAGACTTTAAAGAATATGGCAATCAAGTGATTGAGAAATTAAAAGAATTTGCTTCTACTCAAGATAATTGGCAATTAGTGCCTAATAATTATGAAGGGGTAAGAATTTCTTGTAAATCTCCTGAAGAAAATGGCTGGTTATTATTACGTTTATCTCTCCATGATCCTGTTATACCTATTAATATAGAATCCAATATTTCGGGAGGAGTATCTAAAATAGCCACGCGCTTATTAGAATTTTTAACATCTTTTATCCTATTAGATTTAAGTCCATTAGAATAAAAATAATTTTAAAATTTAGACAGGTTATTACCTAATAATTTCAAAGGTAAACCTGTCTAGATATTCTAAGAAAATACCAGGGCGATTTCATTCTTTAAAACGCCCTAAACCGCTTTAGATTGGGCTATCCGACGAATTATTAATATTTGAGTCTGCGTAGGCAGACTTCGTTCCTATAGCTCCAGGCTTAAGCCTGCGAGCATTTCTTTTGATGAATGTGTTATAATAATCCTATATTTACTCTTAATATTATGTCTATTCTTACTAACTTAAAAACCTTGTATAAAGTTGATGATGTACAATGGTTAAAAGACACAATTAAATTATTAAAAGAGCGTCAATTTGAAGCCTTAGATCTAGATAATTTAATTGAGGAGTTAGAAGACTTGGGGAGTGAAAAAAGAAATGCAGTTATTAGTTTATTAGAGCAGGTGATTCGTCATTTATTATTACTTGAATATTGGACAATAGAAAGACAACAAAATCTGGGTCATTGGGAATCAGAAATCATCAGTTTTCGGACTCAATTACGAAGAAAATTAACCACAAATCTTCGTAATTACTTAAAAGAAGAATTATCCTCAATTTATCAAGATGGTTTACTTTTTGTGCAACGAAAAACCAGTTTTAAAGTAAATTTTCCTGAAACTTGCCCTTATAGTTTAGAACAATTATTAGACATTGACTATGGACTGACGAAAAGAGAACTTGACAAAAATAGTTAATCAAAACTTACGCGCAGATATTATCTTTAGGAGCGCAAGCCAGAGAGCGCAGATTACTTACGTCCTCTCTTTGATAACTAAATCGCTTTTTTGTTAAAAACAAATACCTGTTGTCTGACAAAAGATATCATTCATGTCTTCTCCAAAAGAATTGTTATTACCCCGTCGATAGAAATCACGATTATAGTTATTTACGTTCCGAGCTTCAGGGCTGTTGGCAATTTCAGTTTTGACATCATCAATGTTTCTGCCATTAATAATTAAAGTTCGATAGCTCTGCAATCCAGAGTTATCGGCATTCCTTCCCAAAAACTCTTGATATATTGCGTTCATCGCTTGATCAAATGCTGGACTACGGGCGAGATCAGTCCTTACCTGAGCTAAAGACCAGCCTTTATTATTAATGGCTTGGTTATAGTTTCTTAAACCATTGTAGTCGGCATTGTACCCCAAAACCTGAAGATAGACATTATCTATTTCTTTATTAAGCTCAGAATCGTTACGGGTTCGATTGACATTCCCATTATTGTTGTTAAAGCGATAATTAAAACTGCCATAGCCAGGGCAATTAATCACATTTTGATCGCGTAAACAAGTAATTCTTTCTGATTGAGCCAATGCCGGAACAGCACTTATTAAACTGATTAATAAGATACTAGCTGTAGATATAATTAAAGATTTCATGATTAACTCTCCGAGAGTTTTTATTCGTTTTTGATAAAATACAAATAAGTCATCACATTCCACACCGCTCCTCTGCGGTCGAACCTAGCAATTCAGATGACGAACAGTTTAGCCTCTAGCACTTCTCAGAATCCCCACACTTCCTGCTCTCATTTTTCGGTGGGTTTTTACGAGTGGATAAGCATTTATATTTATACTACCATTATAACATTTTATTCTAAAAAAAGCCCGCTATAAGCGGACTTAAAATAATTTCAGTAATAAATTGAATGATTTAAACCGTCATAATATCCTTTTCTTTCTTCGCTAATAACCCATCAATTTTTTCAGTAAACTGATCAGTTACCTTTTGGATATCATCTTGTAAACCGCGAGATTCATCCTCAGAGATGTCACTATTTTTCTCTTGTTTACGCACATCATCGATCGCATCTCGACGAATATTCCTAATGGCAACTTTCCCCTCCTCTGCCATTTTTCCCGCTAATTTAACCAAATCTTTCCGCCGTTCCTCCGTTAATTGGGGAATATTCAAGCGAATAATTTGACCATCATTATTCGGAGTTAGTCCCACATCAGACAGACTGATCGCCCGTTCAATTTGCCCCATACTGCCCTTATCATAAGGCTGAATAGTGATTGTCGTCGCGTCAGGGGTACTAATATTAGCCAACTGAAATAAGGGTGTCTCCGTCCCATAATAATCCACCATCACCCGATCCAGGATCGCCGCATTGGCCCTTCCCGTCCGTAGGGTATTAAAAGACCTTTGAGTGGCCTCAATGGATTTTTGCATACTTTCTTTGAGATCATCTAACATCACAAAAACCTCCCACAATGGTTCCAACAGGTTCACCTTGAATTGCCCGAACAATATTCCCTTGAACAGAAAGATCAAAGACAACTATCGGTATATTATTTTCTTTGCAAAGAGCGATCGCCGTGCTATCCATCACCCGTAAATCATGTGCCAGAACATGACTATAGGTTAAACTCTGGTAGCGACGGGCATTAGGGTTAAGATGGGGGTCAGAATCATACACCCCATCAACTTTAGTGGCTTTAAACACAACTTCAGCCTCGATTTCGGCTGCTCTGAGGGCCGCGGTGGTATCAGTGGTAAAAAAGGGATTTCCTGAACCAGCCCCAAAAATAACGACCCGTCCCTTTTCCAGATGACGGATCGCACGACGACGGATATAGGGTTCCGCCACTTCCTGCATGGCGATCGCCGTCAGTACCCTAGTGGGAATTTCCATATGTTCGAGGGCATCTTGCAACGTCATGGCATTCATCACCGTAGCGATCATGCCGACATAATCAGCCGTTGCCCGATCCATGCCTGCCGACGCTGCTTTGACTCCCCGAAAAATGTTGCCCCCACCGACAACGATCGCCAATTGAATGCCATGATTGATGACATCAGAAATTTCTTGAGCAATGTCGGCCACGACTTTGGGGTCAATGCCATAGCCTAGGTTTCCCATTAAGGCTTCACCGCTGAGTTTCAGTAATACGCGCTGGTAAGTCATCCCTCTGCCACAATTGTGTAATTGAGCCTATGATATCTGGGTAATAAGCATCAGATATCTTGTCGTTTTTGTCAAACTCATTATCTCATTAAGTCTTCAATTAACAGAATTTCTTTTAAGGGTGGAGGTTAAAATTAGAAATGAAGCCCAAGGATTTGAGTGAGATTTATGCCGAATTTTGCAACTTCGATCGCCACCCATTACCATGAACGAACCAAGTACCACCCCCAAACCATTGCCGCCAAAAATCAAGGGTTAGATTGGTCAAAACAGCCTATTCCCTTCAAAGAATATAAAATCGGCCAGTCTTATGATCTCACCCCTTATCTCTCGGAAACCTCACCAAGCGATCCCCAAGCACAAGAATGGCAGCGACTTTCTCGGTTATTAGGCTGTAGTTATGGCTTAACGGCGAAAATTCCTACTATGGGAAATCCTATCTATTTAAGATCTGCTCCCTCAGCAGGGGGACTCTATCCGGCTGAAGTTTATTTAATCTCAAGGGGAACTGCGTTACTACCCCCTGGATTATATAATTATCAAGCCCAAAATCATTCTTTAGTTCATTTTTGGGATGATGAGGTTTGGTCAAAATTACAACAAGCTTGTTGGTTTCATACTGCTTTAGAAAATACACAATTAGCAATCATTACTACTGCGATTTTTTATCGTTCTTCTTGGCGTTATGAGGATCGAGCCTATCGACGTATTTTCTTAGATACGGGTCATTTATTAGGTAATATTGAATTAGCTTGTAGCATTAATCATTATCGGCCGCATTTAATTGGTGGATTTCAGGATCATCTGCTCAATAAACTTCTCTATCTTGAACCGGAAGAAGAAGGGGTAATTACTGTTATTCCTCTGACGGATCTTTTAGAACAAACTCAGGAAAAATTAGTCACGTATAAACCAACTGCTTTACCTTCTCCCATTCAAACTGATTATCCTGCAATTGCTGATGGTGAATTGTTATCCTATTTTCATCAAGCTACTGCCATTCAAACATCAGAATCTCCTCAACCTTTTATTAATCTATCAGATGCCCAATCTTTAGAAGATAAGTATAATTTTCCTTTTTGTCTTAAAGTTTCAACAAAAACCGTCCCTATTGATTGGGGAAAAGAACTTTATGATCTCGAAAAAACCATTCTCAGACGGCGTTCAACTCGTGCTTATACGGGAGGAAATTTGACCTTAGAAGAATTAAAATCTCTGTTGCATTTTACCTATCAACCTCAAGATTATCTTAGCCAAGAATTAGACCCGATTCCTGATTATTTTGACTTGAGTTTAATTGAAACTTTTATTGCTGTTTCTGGAGTGACAGGAATAGACTCAGGGTGTTATTATTACGCCCCAAAAGCGCAAGAATTACGACAAATTCGCTTTAAAAATTTCCGACAAGAATTGCATTATCTTTGTTTAGGACAGGAATTAGGACGGGATGCGGGGGCGATCATTTTTCATACTGCTGATTTACAAAAAGCTGTGGAAAAATATGGCGATCGCGTTTACCGTTATTTACATTTGGATGCGGGACACCTGGGACAACGGCTTAATTTAGCCGCTATTCAACTTAATTTGGGGGTTAGCGGTATCGGGGGCTTTTTTGATGACCAAGTTAACGAAGTCCTTGGTATTCCTGACGCTGAGGCAGTTCTTTATCTCACCACCCTAGGACGACCTAGATACCAATAACTTATTTGCATATCACATAATGGCCAGTTTATGTGATTTATTTTACACTATTTTACAATAAAATTTGTTAAGGTAGATGAAGAAATGAAAAGAGAGGAGAATCAATATGAGTCTTATTGATGGGGTTTCCGTACGCAAACTTGAATCAATTCAAGGGGGAATGGCACAATTTTATACCCCACAGTCAAGTAATGAAACGATGTTAGTGCAGATACCTAAAGGGACAATTGATGAGTTGTTTGTTCATCGTTTTCAGACGGATCAGTTATTAGTTGTTAGAGGGAGTTTTATTTTAGTTGCCTTGCACAATAAACAGTATCATTACATTCCGTTAAGTGAACATAAACCCCAAGTAATAACTATACCTCCTGGGGTTCCTCATGGGGCGATTAATTTAAGTTCAAAAGATTGTTTACTGGTTAATGCTGTGTTGCGTCATGGTAAAGCTCATCCCTTTGATTATAGACCAATGAAACTGCCTTTTCCTTATGATTTTAATAAGATTAACGATGTGTTAGAAGATTTATCGAAACTTGGTTTTGAGGAAGAAAAGGAAGCAGTTTTATTCTAATTATAGGACTTATAATAGTATCAAATTCACTTCAACCATAACACCATGAGCGATTTAACTAAGTTAACACCGGAAGAAATTCAGCAATATAGGGAACAGTTTAAATATATCTTCTAGGGTGAGACATTTACCTAAATATGTTTTACTATTGGCTCAAATTAAAGCAGAATTGAGAGGGTTATTAACATTAAAATAACCATGACAAGAAAAGTGGGAACAATGAATATTCTTAAACGGTTGGCTAAAACTAAATTAAGGGTTTTGTTACGTTTTACATATTCCAGGGCGCGACTTAATTGATTATTAATACAGGCTTTGACAATGCTGATATAAACATCAATGGCAGCCTCCATAATTTCTTGTTTTTGTTGGGGTGTGGATGCCCAACTGCGGCTAGTTTCTACTGCTTCGATGGCAAGATTGTAGCCTTTGATAGCAGTTTCCCAGTCTTCTTTTAGGTTAGCAGCATTCCCTAAGTTTCGTCCTGTTTGTAAGCAGTTTATGGGAAAAGCAGTGGGGGTATATACTTCTAAAGACAGGTTTAAAGCTGCGATGGCTAACTCTATATTATCGGCTCTTTCTCCTCTGATACGATATAAATAAGCTATCCCCAGATTATTTTGTGTCATTGCCCAATCTTCAGGAAAAGCAGTGGGGGTATATACTTCTAAAGACAGGTTTAAAGCTGCGATGGCTAACTCTATATTATCGGCTCTTTCTCCTCTGATGCGATTTCTATAAGCTATCCCCAGATTATTTTGTGTCATTGCCCATTTTTCAGAAAAAGCATCACGGGTATATACTTCTAAAGACAGGTTTAAAGATGCGATCGCTAACTCCAGATTATCGGCTCTTTCTCCTCTGATACGATATAAATAAGCAGCCCCCAGATTATTTTGTGTCATTGCCCATTTTTCAGAAAAAGCATCACGGGTATATACTTCTAAAGACAGGTTATAAGCTGCGATCGCTTTCTCTAGATTATCGACTCTTTCCCCTACAATGCGATTTCTATTAGCATTCCCCAGATTATTTTGTGTGGTTGCCCAATATTCAGGAAAAGCATCACGGGTATATACTTCTAAAGACAGGTTATAAGCTGTGATCGCTTTCTCTAGATTATCGGCTCTTTCTCCTCTGATACGATATAAATAAGCAGTCCCCAAATTATTTTGTGTTCCTGCCCAATATTCAGGAAAAGCATCACGGGTATATACTTTTAAAGACAGGTTTAAAGCTGCGATCGCTAACTCCAGATTATCGGCTCTTTCCCCTACAATGCGATTTCTATAAGCTATCCCCAGATTATTTTGTGTATCTGCCCATTCTTCAGGAAAAGCTTCAAGGGTATATACTTTTACAGCAGAATAAAAACAAGAGATCGCCTTTTCTATATTCTCTGCTTTACTGCCTTGATTTTTGTAAATATAAACCTTACCTAAGCTATTTTGAATTTCAGCCCATTTTTGAGGAGATTTTTGCTCAGAATAAATATTCAAAACTTGGTGATAAATTGTTTCTGCTTCCTCATATTTCCTTAGTTTCATATATACATCCCCTAACGTCTCAAGGGTGGTCACTTGGGTTGTTTCTAATGACGCTATTTGATTACTTAAATTCAAAGCTTCTAGCAAAGATTCTTCTGCTTTTTGTAATTCTTTTCGACGGTAATAAGCAACCCCTAATTGCTGCAAAGTTGTTACCAGCATCGGAATATTTTCTTCTGCTGAATATTCTGCAAATAATCGAGTTAATAAATCAATTCTTTCTTGGGTTTCTGAAACTTTATCTTGCTCAATAATCCTATCATCACTCAAAAATTGATGATCAACATTTTTTTCCTCTGGTAGAGATTCAAACTTAAAAATACCTGATTTCCAAGCCCAAAAATCAGGGGCAAATCTAGCAAATCTAGTAATAGTATCATTAGGCAAACAAAATAATATGGGATAAGGAACTTTATCTGTAAAAGCGTCCCTCACAAAATTGAGATTTTGTAAAATAGGGGGATAATCATTAAGTCCGATAGAATTTTCTAATCCTTTGATAATTAGCACTTGCTTTTTATCTTCTAAAAGAGGATTTTTAGATAAATAGTTTAAGATTTCATCTAATAAAAAACGCACCTGAGAATCATCTATATTTAAAACAATAAATTGTATATTTTGACACTGAGAATTATTAATTAAACTATCAATTATACAGTTAGTTTGCTCATTACGGTTAACTTCAATAAAGCCAATAGTTAATCCTTCAGCGAAATCAATAAAAGTTAATAATTGAGCTAATTGATGCTGATTTTTTGCCAAAAATAAACGATGATTAGAGATAGAAAAAGAGTTAATTTCTAACATTTTCTAATACTTGTTTAAAAGCTTGAATAGATTTAATAACAGGATTGATATAGTTCCATCTCTCATTGCCATTATATTCTAAGGCGGAAGTATTAAATAACATAACTTGTCCAATTTGATTGTTATTAATTTCTTTGTTTAAATAGACATTGACTAAATGACTATAATGCTCATCAGGAATCACTCTTTCAAAATCAAATTGTACTTGTTTAATGGCGGTTTGTACGTCTTCACTATCAATTTTAGGGTTGCCTTTTGCATTTGCTGAAGTAATAGCTGTTCTCATCATTTGCATCAGTTGTCTAACATGACCCCCACTGGCTTTTGCCAAACTCAATACATCTTCATAATCAGTAAAAATTTGCTCAATATCAACCCTAACTTCAATTAACTTGACAACAGCTTTTAATGCTTCTTCTTGATAGTTTAAATCAGACTTATCTCGTTGTAAATTATAAATATTTATCATAGGGACAATATTAGAATTACGGTAAGCTTCTTTGAGATTTTTTGCGAGATTAGTTTTAGTCATAGTCATTGAACAATATTATCTGAATAATCCTAACCAATTATATTATAGCTTTTCAAACAATACAATCCCCCTAAGTCCAGTGATGTTTCATTATTCCCTTGAGAAAACGCATTTCTGGCGTATTCTTGTAATAGTTGGGCAAAAGTATCATCTAATAGATGTTGACGGCGTTGTAGGATAGGATAAACCACCGCAGGATCGCTATTACTATCTTCTTCTGCTTGTAATACTTCTAATAAAAACCCCTGATATTCCTCTATACTTCCCGCTTGAGGGTTGAGATATGTCCCCAACTGTTGCGCCATATTCCGTAACCACCCCGCATTATTATTATTTCCTTGTTCTTCTAACCCTGTTGCATAGTTTTCTATCACCTGCAAAAATTCGGGATCAATCAATTCCTGATTTGCTTGTAGAATATTATTGAGTTCGTCATCATTAGCACAAGTGAGCAACTGTTCAATTAAATTAATATAAGCTTGGGTGCGTTGTTCATTCATTGTCTTAACTATGATTTTAATGATTAAATGAGGACTATGATTGTTAGGATTATGATTATTAGGATTTTATCATAGAGATTATCCTTAAATTAGAATCATAGTCAATCAAATAATCACATAAATCATAGTTTAGACATTTTAGATAAGCTTTGCTACGTTGTTCGTTCATAAGTTACAATTGTTTTATAGCAGTTTTTTAAATTCTTCAATCGTTAATCCTGAACCTTTAATAATTGTTCCCATTGTATAAGCATTAATTGGATTCGCTCTGGGAATTGTTAAGATATGCTCTCCATCAGTCATTGTAATATGTTTACCCTGTCGAACAATCCGAAATCCTACTTTCTCAAATGCTTTAATCGCTCGTTGATGATTAATTCCCGGAAGACTAGGCATGATTTAATTCAACTTCCACATAACAAGATTCTACACCTTGATTCAATTCCTTAGCAACTTCTAAATAAGACACAATAGCATCTTGAATATTATTGAGAGCTTCTTCTTTTGTCGTACCTTGAGAAGCACAGCCAGGTAAACCCGGACACCAAACAGCATATCCTTCCTCTGTTTGCTTAAGACTGACTTGATATTGCATATTTTCATAATAATGATCGTTATCAGTTATTATAGCACGGTCATCATTAATCTCTGCTTGTAATACTTCTAACAAAAACTTCTGATATTCGTCTATATTTCCCGATTGAGGGTTGAGATATTGCCCCAACTGTTGCGCCATATTCCGTAACCAAGCCGCATCATTATTATTTTCTTGTTGTTCTAACCCTGTTGCATTAATTAAGGCAATAGGAGGTATAGTGATTCAAGGAGATGGTTCAAGAGTTCGTTTTGATCTCAATGATCTTTTCCTCAATATTCATTCACCTCATCCCCAAAAAGAATTAAAAAGATATCAAGTTAAAGCGATTCGTGAATTTTTAATAAATGCAGGATACGATAAATATCTTCAATTTTACCGCAATAATTAACACTTTTAAATTCTAGATTATCTCCTTTACTATAAATTTGTTCTGTCCAAATCCCTAATTCATCCCGTCGATAACATTCTATTTTTTGTTGGTTTTGATGAATGAGAATATACTCTTTTAAAGTCGGACAAGTTTGATAATCGATGAATTTATCCCCTCGATCAAATGCTTCCGTTGACTTTGATAATACCTCAATTATAAGAACAGGATACAGAATAAAATCATCAGTATTATTAATCTCCCTCTCATCACAAACAACCGCAATATCAGGATAATAATAACAATTTGCTTCTTCTAGTCTGACCTTAATATCTGAATTTAGAACAAGACAAGGACTATTTTCTAAATGATTACCTAAAATTTTAGTCAAATTACTCGCTAAAACAATATGAGGTTTTTTCGCCCCAACCATTGCATAAACTTGTCCCCGTCGATATTCATGCTTAATGGGACTTACTCTTTCACCTTCTAGATAAAGTTCTGGAGATATATAAAAAAATTGTTGATTATTCACCATAATTCATGTAATTAGCTTTTGCTGATTTGTGAGCATCTGAATTAATTATACTCATTAATTATCCGAGGGCATGGCATTTTAAATCTTCTGGGTTAGATGTTAAGCTTATTATTGCCATGCCCCTACATAGGTTTAAACTCAATAATAAAAATCCGGCCTCAAAAAGAAACCGGAATAATAATCACTTAAGAATCAAACAATTACAAAGAAAGTCCTAATTTTAATCCTAAAATACCATGAGCAATTAACACTATGGCAACCACACCACCTAAATACGCATGAAACGCACGATAACCTTCTTTTTGTTCCCCACCAAACCCAATTAAGGGAGTAATGGCACTAATGGACATTAAACCTAAAACTGCCGAACCTGTCCAAAAATGAGGACTACTTAAAACAGGTTGTTTTTGCATTACTAAAGATAACACTCCGCCAGTGTATCCCAAAGTAATAAACAGGAACACCCAGGGGGCTAACTGACGATGAGAAGCGCGACTTTTGGTTACAACTTCAACATCAGTCGCCAAACGGCTACGCCACCCCATATAAGCGGTAAAGCTACCCATGACTAAGACAACAATACCCATCATTACAGGGTGTCCCCAATGTACAATGGGTTCGGGTATGCCTAAGCTACGGAACCAAGCGGCGAGGGGTTCCAATAAATCTGCAAGTTTGTCTCCCATAGCTTTAATGCCCTATCACAAATTTTTAACAGCAAACATAATAATTATATTAAAAAATGCACCCTAAAACCGTTTTCAAAGGTAACTTAACGGGCTAATCTGAGAGTGTGTATAGAAAATTTTAAGCGTTCCTATGACATTTACTCAAAATCCGATTAAATTTGGTACTGATGGCTGGCGTGGTGTGATTGCGGCTGATTTTACCTTTGAACGGGTCGCTATGCTTGCTCCCTTAGCTGCTAAAGTGTTGGCAGAGAATTATGGTACCTCATCAGGCGATTGCAAAATCATTGTAGGATACGATCGCCGTTTCTTGGCTGAGGAGTTTGCTCAACTTGCGGCTGAGTCCATGCAGGAAGCGGGTTTTGATGTTATTCTATCTAATTCCTATGCCCCGACTCCTGCCTTTAGTTGGGCCGCTAAGATGCAAAATGCTTTAGGGGCCATTGTGTTAACCGCTAGTCATAACCCGGCCAAGTATTTAGGATTAAAGGTTAAAGGGGCTTTTGGGGGGTCGGTTTCTCCTGAAATTACTCAACAAATTGAAGCATTGTTGCCTAACCCTCCTCAATTTTCGGGGCCTGCTGGCACTTTAACCTATTTTGACCCCTGGGAAAGTTATTGTGAGGGGTTACGTCAAAAAGTTGATATTAATGCCATTCAAGGGGCAATTAAAGCGGGGAAATTGAGGGTTTTTGCTGATGTGATGCACGGGGCCGCTGCCACAGGTTTAGAACGCTTATTAGGCTGTCCTATTGAGGAGATTAATAGTGAGCGTGACCCGTTATTTGAAGGGGGCGCACCGGAACCTTTACCCCGTTATCTTTCCAAGTTAATTACTACCATAAAGACGGCAGTTAGTCAAGGGAATAATTGTTTAAAAGTTGGGTTAGTATTTGATGGAGATAGCGATCGCATTGCGGCAGTTGATGGTCAAGGAAATTTTATGAGTTCTCAGATTTTAATTCCGATTTTAATTGACCATTTAGCTAAGCGGAAAGGGTTCACAGGAGAAATTGTTAAAACCGTGAGTGGTTCTGATTTATTTCCCCGTTTAGCTAAACTTTATAACTTATCGGTTTATGAGACTGCGATTGGTTATAAATATATTGCTGATCGGATGTTAGTTTCTGAGGTATTAATAGGAGGAGAGGAGTCTGGGGGAGTTGGTTATGGAACCCATATTCCTGAACGAGATGCTTTATTATCTGCTTTATATGTGTTGGAAGCAGTTGTGGAAAGTGGGGAAGATTTGGGTGAATATTATGCTAAGTTACAGGAGAAAACAGACTTTTATAATGCCTATGATCGAATTGATTTACCCTTGGGAAGTATGGAAGTTCGCGGTAAATTAGTTGAAAGTCTGGAGAGGAAACCCTTAACAAAAATTGCTGGTCAAGCGGTCACAGATTGTGATAAAACAGATGGTTATAAGTTCCGTTTAACTGATGGGAGTTGGTTACTAATTCGCTTTAGTGGGACGGAACCAGTTTTAAGATTATATTGTGAATCTTTAACCTTAAAACAGGTACATGAAACCTTAAATTGGGCAAAAGATTGGGCTAATTCTGTTTAATCTATGCCAATAATTAATTTAGTTTAAGCTTTCTTTGTAGAGACGTTATAGATAACGTCTCTCTTTCTACAATAATGTTTGTGGAGACGTTATCTATAACGTCTCTCTTTCTACAATAATGAGGGATTATAATGGATATAAACGCAGAAAAATCAGAACCTATCATTAAATTAGGTCAATTTATGAAATGGCAAAACTTGGTACAAAGTGGAGGAGAAGCAAAAATAAGAATTCAAGGGGGAGAAGTAATAGTTAATGGTAGCATTGAAACAAGACGGGGACGCAAATTAGTAACAGGAGATGTGGTTACTTTTAACGGGAAAAGTTATGAAGTTAATTTAGCATAGGGTTAATTATTATGTCTTACAGTAATTTTAATTTAGAGAAAGTTAAACAACAGTTTAATCTCAGAACAATTGAGGAATTTGGGATTTTTGCTGATATTCAACCGATAGAAAGTAGTGAATTATTAAAACAAATTTTACAAGATAATTTACCCATTGCTATTGCCAGTAATAGTGAAAAAGCAAGATCAGAGATGATTATTGCTCCGATTTTAGTGGAACTTAAACGAATATTTAAAGATGAAATAAATCTATTTTCTGGGGTTAATTTTACTGTTGATGAAACCCAAAACTTAAACGGAATTTGTGACTTTTTAATTAGTCATTCTCCTGAAAAATTGTTTATTGCTGCACCTATTATTACCTTAGTAGAAGCGAAAAAAGAAGATTTGAATGCAGGGTTAGGTCAATGTATTGCTGAAATGGTTGCGGCTCAAATTTTTAATCAACAAGAAAATAATCAGATTTCGATGATTTTAGGTGTTGTGACTTCTGGTACAAATTGGCGTTTTTTGAAGTTACATGATACAGATATTTTTATTGATTTAACGGAATATTATTTGTCTGATTTGAATAAAATTTTAGGCATTTTATCGAGTAGTATGGAACAATTTAGATAGTTATGGTCAAGAATGTGTTACCATTTAATTAAATGTCCTAATCATTCGTTAGGAGTTGCCGAAATATGTTAAGTTCACTACATATTGAAAATTTTAGAGGTTTCCAAGAATTTGATTTAGAAGATCTTGGCAGAATTAATTTACTTGTGGGAGAGAATAATAATGGTAAAACTTCTATTTTAGAAGCCATTTTAATATTTTTATCTCATGGGAATTTGAATGTAATCTTAGAATTAATGAAATATAGAGGAGAGTATTGGAGAGAAAAAAATGATAAAAAAGGAACCTCTGAATCTGAATATGCTATGCGTCATCTTTTCTATGGACATGAAATTGTACAAGAAACTAAATTTTCTTTAAAAGGAATAGATGATAATTCGCAAAATCAACTTATCATAGACATAAGATCAGATCCCATACAGCAAAGTCTTAACTTAAATAATAATGATGATGATAATCAAAGTGAAAAATCAGGAAATTTTAATCTCATTATTAAATGGAATCATGGAAACTTTGGTCGTAGTCCAATAGAAGTCCCTTTATCATTGAATAATACTCTTTCTCAAGATGATGTTCGGCGAATGTCTAGAAATTTATTTTCTGACATAGTAATTAATACACGATTAATCACTCCATTTTCTTTAGATATTACGGATTTAACTCAATTATTTGATAATATCGTCTTAACACCTAATGAACAATTAATTATAGAAGCACTTCAAATTATTGAAGCAAAAATTGAAAGAATTGCTTCAGTTGGCCAAGAAAAATATAGTTATACTTCTAGAAACTATAAAGAAAGAGGAGGTTTTGTCATCAAGTTTTCGGATCAAAAACAACCAGTACCTATCGGCAGTTTAGGGGATGGCATTTGGCGAATCTTATCAATTATTTTAGCAATGGTTAATCTAGAAAATGGGGTTTTATTAGTGGATGAAATTGATACAGGATTACACTTTACAACCTTATTTGATATGTGGAAAGTAATTCTATTAACTGCGAGAAAACTCAATATACAAGTTTTTGCCACAACCCATAATAGTGATTGTTGGACGAGTCTTGCGAGTTTAATTAAAAAAGAAAAAATTGAAGATAATGAAATTACCATTCAACGAATAGAACCCGATAGAAAAAAAGCTGTTGCTTTTAGTCCTAAACAAATTGTCATTGCTGCTGAAAGAGGAATTGAGGTACGTTAAAAATGGCAACTAAACCGTTAAAAAAGCTGTTAGTCGAAGGGACTGAAGATCAAAGAGTTATACCAGAATTAATTGAAGCATCTGGTATTCCTTGGGGAGAAACAAAGGAAACAGCAATTGTTAAAATTAAGTCTTATGATGGTATTGAGAATTTACTTGATAAAGATGTCATTTATACAGAATTAGAAGATAGAGGATTAATTTCATTAGGAATTATTATTGATGCAGATGATCATCCTTTAGACAGATGGCAAAGTATTCGTAATGTCTGTTTACCAACAATTACTGATATTCCTCAAGAATTACCAGACACTGGTTTAGTTCATTCATTTACACATAATAGCAAAGATCTAAAATTTGGTGTTTGGATGATGCCAGATAATAAAATAAGAGGAATGTTAGAAACTTTTTTAGAATATTTGATTCCTGATACAAATAATTATCTTTGGGATTATAGTAAAGAAGTTGTTCAAGAAGCAAAAATAAAAAATGCACCCTTTAAAGACAGTTATACCGATAAAGCTTATATTTATACCTGGTTAGCATGGCAAAAAACACCAGGAAGACAACTACATGATGCCATCAAACAAAAATTTTTAGTTCCAACGAACCCCAAAGCACAAATATTCGTTAATTGGTTTAAATCTCTTTATGATTTATGATTTTTGTCTTATCGTTTTTTGATGATTTTTTTTCCCATGATTAGCTCAAACTGAATTTTTAGCTATAATTTCTCTAAATTGGGCCTAACTGTCCCAATTTAACTGTGTGAGGAAAGGAAAAATTTGTGTTAAATCTGATCAATAGTCTACAAATTCTCTGTTTAGTTCCCATTTTAGGGGGTTCTGTCTTCTCTATCTTAACCGTAGGGACAGTCAAACGCTTCTTTAAACGTTCCCCCAAAACCCTCAATTTTACCCCTCCCGTTTCAGTTCTAAAACCTGTCAGGGGTTTGGAAAAAAACCTTAAACGCAACCTAAGAACTATTGCTACCCAAGACTATCCTGATTATCAGGTCATTTATTCTGTCCAAGATCCCCAAGATCCCGCCTACCCTATCTTAAAAGAAATTCAAGCAGAATTTGGCAGCGATCGCATTTCTGTGGTTATCAGTACCGTTGAAGTAGGGGCCAATGGTAAGGTTAATAACCTCCTAGGAGGCATGGAAGCAGCGCGTCACGATATAATCATCATCAGCGACAGTGACACCTCTTTACAGCCCGATTATATCGCAACTATCGTTAATCCTTTGGCTAACCCTGATGTGGGTTGTGTCTGTACCCCGTTTAAAGTGACAAAAGCAGACAGTTGGTACGAGAAACTGGAACTTTTGACCATGAATGCTGACTTTATGCCTAGTGTGATGTTTGCTGAGGTAACAGGGGCCTCTAATTCTTGTTTGGGGCCATCTATTGCCATTCGACGGTCAACTTTAGATAAATTAGGGGGTTTAGATAGTTTAGCTGATTATTTGGTGGAAGATTACGAAATTGGCAGACGGGTTTGGACTTCTGGTCAAAAAATGGTGTTATTGCCCTACATGATTGATGCGGTGGTAGATTTAGCTAGTTGGCGTAATTGGTGGAGTCATCAGGTATATTGGGATCAAAATACCTATTTAGCAAGACCTGGGGCCTTTATTGCTACCATTTTAATTCGTGCCATTCCCTTCGCCTTAATTTTTGCTTTAATTAGGGGAGATATGATTGGGTTAGGTGTGTTAATTGCTACTATTATTATTAGATTAATTACTGCTGCAATAACGGCCCAAGATATGAACGATCAGGAAACTATCAACAGTTTATATTTATTGCCCTTTCGAGATGCAGTAGGATTGATTTTTTGGGGTTTAGCTTTTACTCAGCGTACCGTAATTTGGCGTGGGGTTGAATTTAAGTTAACCAGTCACGGAAAAATGATCAAACATCGTTTAATACATAATTAACCCTGGGGGTCAACGGCCGTTGACCCCTACCTATGAATCATTATATGCAAGAATTAACCAGAAAAATCAAACAAAAGTCCCTTGATATCGGGTTTCATAAAGTGGGTATTGCTGACGTTGATAGCAACTATCAAGATGATGCTTTGTCTCATCTCCAAACGTGGTTAGCATTAGGTTATCATGCTGATATGGCCTGGATGAATAACCCAAAACGTTTTGATATTCGTCAATGTATGCCAGAGGTAAAATCTGTTATTTCTGTGGCCCTAAATTATTATACTCCTCATCAACATTCTGAGGATAAAAAATACGGTAAAATCTCCCGTTATGGATGGGGGAGAGACTACCATAAGGTAATGGGAAAAAAACTTAAATCTTTCAGTCAATGGTTAGAAGCTCAAGACAATAATATCAAAACTCGTTATTATGTAGATACTGGCCCCATTCAAGATAAAGTTTGGGCCCAACGTGCAGGTATTGGTTGGATTGCTAAAAATGGTAATCTGATCACTAGGGAATATGGAAGTTGGGTCTTTTTAGGGGAAATTTTAACTAACTTAACCCTCATTCCTGATACCCCTCATATAGAACATTGTGGCACTTGTACCCGTTGTTTAGATGCTTGTCCTACCAATGCTATTACCCGTCCTTTTGTGGTGGATGCTAACCGTTGTCTTGCCTATCATACTATCGAAAATCGCGCTGAAACCTTACCTAAAGATATTGTTAATCATCTAGAGGGATGGGTGGCCGGGTGTGATATTTGTCAAGAAGTCTGTCCCTGGAATCAACGATTTTCTACAGAAACAGATATCAATGATTTTCAACCCTATCCTGGAAATCTTAAGCCAGAATTGTTAGAATTAGCTGATATTTCTCAGGAGGAATGGCATCAAAAGTTTACCGCATCAGCATTAAGGAGAGTTAAACCTGAGATGTGGCATCGGAATGCTCGTGCTAACCTAGAAGTATAAGGAATTTAGTCAGTCCATATATTCCAGATGATCTAGATTAAGTGATCTTTTCCACTGGGGAAAGATGCGATCGCTGACTTCTCTTTTACCCTTACTCCTCACCATTCACCCGCAAAAAAATGGCACTCAAAGTAATTGTTTTTGATTTTGATGGCACTCTAGCTGATACTTATGATACTTTTGTGGAGATTGCCAACAGTTTATCAGCAGAATTTGGTTATAAACCAGTTGATCGACAAGAACAGGAAAAACTGAAACATTTGAGTGCAAAAGATCTGATCAAGCAATCAGAAATTTCTCCCCTCAAAATTCCCTTTGTTCTACAACGGGTAAAATCTGAACTCAATCATAAAATTCAAGATCTTCAACCTATCAATGATATTCCTTCCTGTCTTCAACAACTCAAAGATAAAGGGTATCTCTTAGGAATAATCACCTCAAACGCAGAAGATAATGTTTTAGTTTTCCTGAAAAATCATAATCTTGAGCAATTATTTAATTTTATCTATGCAGGAATTAATTTATTTGGCAAACATAAAATAATTAATAAACTGCTAAAAGAACAAAAATTACAACCCCATGAAGTCATGTATATTGGGGATGAAACTAGAGATATTAACTCAGCAAAAAAAAGCAATGTTCAGTCTGTTGCTGTTACCTGGGGATTTAATTCCACCGAAGTTTTAGCAAAACATCAACCAGATTTTTTAATCAATCATCCTCAAGAATTAATTAGCATTCTTCAAGAAAATAGATACCTAATTGATCGGCAAACCGCCATGATTGAAAGTTTAACAATGGAAGGATAACACTATCGCCAACATTAGTCTTCAAGCTTAATTCCAAAAACTTCTTGACTTTTTGCCAAAACAGTGCTATGCTTGTTTGCTAAGTAGAGTAAGTCAGCTTAATCCAAGCCTCCTTTCTGCAAAACTTCTTTTGTAAGAATTAAGACTGGAGCGGGGGAACCAACTTTGGGGCTTATTTCTAAGGAATTTACCTTAGAGAAGGACATCTCTCAGTCCTAGCCCGTCAGCTAACCTCGTCGGCATTGAGAGGAGACTGAAAAAGAGGCATTTTAAAAATTTGCTCTCATCAGTGTTCCTGGTTGGTACTGCTCTGTTTTTGTGTACCTACGCTCAACAATTGAGGGTAATAAATATGAATTTAGCGATGCTTGCTGTCGCGGGACAAGCTGCGTGGAAACGCGCCAAACCCGTTGTCATGAAAGAAACCGTGTTGCTTCCTGCTGCTGGTTTTGCGGGCTTAATTGCCGTGTGGTGGATTATTGCCCTATTTCGGCATGAGATGATGCCTACGCCCTTAGAGGCATTAACCAAGAACTGGGACTATATTGTACATCCTTTTTACGTGCGCGGCCCTGGAGATTTGGGCATTGGTTGGTTATTATTGGCCAGTTTACGGAGGGTGAGCATCGGATTTTTATTAGGGGCAGCAGTGGCTATTCCCTTGGGGTTATTAATTGGGATGTCAAGAACCGCCATGTTGATGCTGAATCCCATTATACAGTTACTTAAACCCGTATCACCCCTAGCTTGGCTACCCATTGCTTTAGCGATGTTTAATTTGGCCGAACCTTCAGCCATTTTCGTCATTTTCATCACTTCCCTGTGGTCAACCATCATCAATACTGCTTTAGGTGTGGCTAGTGTCCCCAAAGATTACCTAGAAGTCTCCCAAGTCCTAGAAATGCCTAACAGTCGGCGAATTTTCAAGATTATCTTGCCCGCCAGTTTGCCCTATATTTTCACAGGTTTACGCATCAGTTTAGGTATTGCTTGGTTAGTCATCGTTGCAGTAGAAATGTTGACAGGAGGCATTGGTATTGGCTTCTTTGTCTGGGATGAATGGAACCGCCTCAACGTTAGTTCTGTTTTTTTAGCGGTGTTTATCATCGGCTTAACTGGCTTAATCCTAGATTATCTGCTGATTAAGATTCAAGTTTGGGTAACACATCGTCCTGTTCGTCCCTAAAACACAAAAGGCTGATTGAAAAAATGAATAACAAAAATTGGACTCGACGGCAGGCCCTATTAGGTTTAGGGGGTTTTGCCGGAGCGATCGCTTTATCTTCCTGTGGGGTTAATAGCAACCGCGCCTCTAAAAGCCTGACAGAAGCGGCCCTAGCCGTTGATCAAGTCGTTAAACCCGAAACCCTAGAAAAACCTAATCTTACGGTTGGATACGTTCCCGTCAATGACTGCGCCCCCTTTGCTGTTGCGCGGGAAAAAGGGTTCTTTCATAAGTATGGCTTAAACGTAACCCTAAGTCGTGAAGCCAGTTGGGCCAACTCTCGTGATGGGGTCATCTTTGGTCGTCTTGATGCTGCCCCCGTAGTTTCTGGGGCTGTTACCAATGCCAGAATCGGTGCAGAAGGGGCCCGTCACGCCCCTTTATGTGGGGCTATGACCATTCACCGTCACGGCAACGCTATGACCATGAATCAAGACCTCTGGGATGCAGGTATTCGTCCTTGGCATGAATATAAAGGGGATTTAGACGCATTTGGTCGAGATTTAAAGGGTTACTTTCAGAAAGCTTCTTATGACAAACGGGTGTGGGCCGTGGTGCTAAGTTCTGCCATTTATGAATATTTTACCCGTTATGTAGTAGCCGCCGCCGGACTTAATCCTGTTGAGGAATTTCGACTAATTATTACCCCACCGCCCCAAATGGTCAGTAATATGCGAATTGGGGCCATGCAAGCTTATATGGTGGCAGAACCTTGGAATACTCGCGCTATATCAGGTAACGAAGGTGTAGGCTTTACTTTTGCCCAAGGGCGAGAAATTTGGCAGGGCCATCCTGACCGAATATTGGCGGTAACGGAGTCTTTTATTGAAGAAAATCCGAAAACCTATCGTTCTTTGGTTAAAGCTTTAATTGAAGCCTGTCAATATTGCAGTAAGCCAGAAAACCGCGAAGAAGTAGCCACTATTATCTCTCAGAGGCCTTTTACGGGGGCAAAACCTAAATATACTCAACCTGGAATTGTGGGAGATTACAACTATGGCGGTTTTGACGGTCAAAAACGCATGGTTAACAGTCCAGAAACGACTATTTTTTATGATCTTCCTCCTGATGTTTCCGCCATTCCTCACGATCATTCCACCTTTTTATGGCAGTCTCAAGGTCTGTGGTTAATGACTCAAGCAGCAAGATGGCAGCAGATTAAAGAATTTCCTAAAAATGCGGAACAGTTTGCCCGTCGCGCTTGGAAAACGGATTTATATCGAGAAATTGCCGCAGAAATGGGGATTAAATGTCCGACGGAGGATTACAAAATTGAACCTGCCGAGGCATTTATTGACAATAAGGCTTTTGATCCGAGTGATCCCGTTGCCTATCTCAACAGTTTTGCTATTCGCGCTAACGCGCCTCAATCTTTCTTCATGTCTTAAATCATAGGAGGTTATTATGACTCGTACTATTACTCGTTCTGAACAAAGACCCAATGGTTCTCATGACAATAATTTTCTGGTCATTGAAAATTTGGTTAAGGCATTTCCTAAACCTGATGGTAGTCAAGTTGTCATTCTCAATGGGGTTGACTTAAAGATTGGAGAACAAGAATATATCTCAGTTATTGGGCATTCTGGCTGTGGTAAATCGACTATGCTGAGGATTATTGCAGGTTTAGATAAAGCAACTTCAGGGTTAGTAACTCTTGAAGGTAAGGAAATTCGTAAACCTGGATCTGATCGCATGATGGTGTTTCAGAGTTATGCTTTATTACCTTGGTTAACGGTACGGGCTAATATTCGTTTAGCGGTGGATGAGGTCTTAAAAAAGGGCAGTAATAGTGAAAAAAGGAGTCTGGTTGATGAGCATTTGGCGATGGTTAATTTAACGGCGGCCGCTGATAGATATCCTGATGAAATTTCTGGGGGAATGAAGCAACGGGTAGGTATTGCCCGCGCCTTGATTACTCGTCCTAAAATGTTATTAATGGATGAACCTTTTGGGGCTTTGGATGCTTTAACTAAGCGTAAGTTACAAACTCAAGTGTTAGAAATTTGGGAAAATCATCGACAAGCGGTAATGATGATTACTCATGATGTGGATGAGGCGATTTATATGTCAGATCGCATCATTTTGATGACTAATGGCCCCGAAGCAAATATTGGAGAGATTTTAGAAGTTCCTTTTCCTCATCCACGCGATCGTCATGCGATTCAAGAATCTAAGGAATATAATGATCTTCGTCTTCGTGCATTGGATTTCTTGGAGCGTTATCAGTAATAATAATTAGTAGGGTGGGCAATACCCACCCTACATTTATTTATAACCACCTACTTAAATAAATAGAGATGGAGATACATGAAAAATTTCTCCTAATATTTTCCCTTGAGATTTACTAATAGATAGAATGGGAGCATCTTGCTCCCTAGTGTTAACCCTAGTAGGATACTAGCAAGGAGAAATTATCGAAAACTATTAAACTATTAAGGTTTTTGTTGCAGAAACCCTAATACTTGTCTTAGCTGTTTCTTTAGCAGATCAATTTCACCTTGCATTGCCTTCATTTGTTGACGCATGGTAATAATTTCTTGGGCCATGCTTAAGGTATCTTTAGCAGAAACATGGTTGTGATTATCTGCTGAATCTGTCTCTTGAGGTTGAGGATGCTTTCTGGCTTTGGCCATGGCATCTTTTATGGCCTCAAGCAACTGTTTCTTCTCAAAGGGTTTTTCAATAAAGGAAAAATACTCAAAAGGTTCGTTCAATTTCTCGACGACTTCTTCTTTCCGTCCAGACATCAAAACTAGCGGAATTTTCTTGAGATCGTGTTCTTTTTGGACTTCTTGATAGACATCCCACCCACTCATTTTGGGTAGGAGAAAATCTAACATGATTAGGCTGGGTTTTTCACTACGGATGAGGTTATAACCTTCTACTCCGTCTTTGGCTTCAAGAACTTTAAAATTGCCTTCGGGCAACATATCTTTAACCCGCATCCGGATCACTTTACTGTCATCAATTACAAGGATTTTGTGAGTTGGCACGGTAAACTCCCCTTCAAGAGTTAAGTCAATGGTACTTGAGGTTATCCATCCTCACCCTTAAAAGTGATGGGTTGGCTTTCTCTCTTTCTTAACGTTCCCCATAATTGCCTCAAACTCACCATCTCTCCCTAAATTTTTCTGTCTCTATCGGATGAAATGCTGATTTTATCTGGTTTATCGGGTATTTAGTTTGGGTTTTGGAGGGCAATTTCAATAAGTTTAAATTATGTTTTTTTTGTTTTGATTGATAAATTTCAATCTATTGGTTTTATGTACTTTCGTTAAGATTTGAGAATTACTATCAATAGTTAACGAATTTTCGCCTTTTGATGGTATTATAAGACAAATAAACATCTACAGCCACTCTGTCTTGTCCTAAATATAGTTCCTCAAACCCTTATTAATTCGTTTTTGTCCCCTGGTTATTGATGCAGTTTTCCCTAATTTGACTAATTTTTAAGCACTTATTTTGAGCAAATGTACTAAAACACGATGAGTATTATTGCTTAGGGGTTGACAAAATTACCGTTTTATGTATTGAGTATTAAATTAATGATTATTTCGCGCAAAGACGGAAAGAGCATCTTGAGCATTAAAATATGAAGAATAAGTCTTTAATTAGGGAAGGAAAAGCACAGTTTATTGTTGGTAATACGTTTTATCGATCGCAAAGTAAGGTTACAAGAGATTTAGGGGTATTAGCGGCAGCAACTTATAAACAAAGTCAGGGAGAATTAAGAGTATTAGATGTAATGACAGGTTGTGGTGTGCGTTCCTTAAGGTATTATTTAGAGAGTGGTGCTGATTATGTTTGGGTGAATGATAGTAACCCAGAAAATCAAGCAGTGATTGAAACTAATTTAAAGAATATTTTACAAGAAAATAAAGCTAAAATCACTTATAATAATGCTAATGAAATCTTTTTTGACTGTTATAATCGAAAAGATTACTATGATTTAGTAGATGTGGATGCTTTTGGTTCCCCTAATCCTTATTTAAGTACCTTATTATGGGCTACAAAAATCGAGGGATTAATCTATTTAACCTGTACCGATGGAAGGACAGCAACGGGACATTTACCGGAAAAAAGTTTACAGGTTTATGGTTCTTATGGGCGATCGCATCCTGCGGCCCAAGAACAAGCTTTGCGGTTATTAATTGGCAGTGTTTTACAACAAGCAGCGACTATGGGGTTAGGAATTAAGCCAATTTTTTCCTTATTTACTGGTCAAACCTATCGGGTTATGATGATGTTATTGCCGAAAATAAATTTAAGTTTAGATAATTATGGATTTTTAGGTTACTGTCATCAATGCGGGGAATATACAACGGTTTCTTATGCAAAATTAGGTAAAGTAAGCTGTTATCATACAGTAGAAGATACAATATATCCTTATACAATTTCAGGGGCAATGTGGTTAGGAAATTTACATGATCAAGTCTATTTACAGCGAATGAAAGCTTTAGCAGAAACCTTAGAATGGAGAGAGAGAGTAGACTTATTATCAATGATGATTAATGAGTTAGACTTTCCCCCCTATTTTTATACCTTGGGGGAGATAGGAAGACGAGGGAAATTAGATCTTCCCAAGCGATCGCAACTGATTGAAAGATTACAAACTAAAGGTTATCGTGCTGCTCCCACTCATATTAATCCCCAAGCAATTAAAACCAATGCTAACTTAAAAATGTGTATTGAAATTGCTAAATATTAACTTATGTTTAGGTTAATTTACTACATCCCTAAATGTTTTTGGGACGACTGAACTCCTACAATTTTTCTTGTGATAATTATTATGATATAGCATAAAGTAATTACGCCAAAAGAATTTATAAGTAATTGTGCTATCCAAGAATTTTGAAAACCTATTTTGCTAGTTAAGCTGTTAAGCATTCAAATTTCTAGAGCGATCTAAGCCCGTCAAGGGTTTCAGCCTCCAAAATACGCGGTTTAAATGCTTAACAGCTTACTTAAAATCCTTCGGTTATAGCTAAAAAAATAGAACCTATATAGAAGAAAGTAATAGTTTTAATATTTCTGTTGACATTAATAAATCGTATTGCGACTAATGTTGAATAGTTGGCTGGCGTCGCTTTTTTTCCGTCCATCAAGCGTTATCGCTTCAATGACTTTCTTGCGGAGGTCATAACTGTAAGGTTGTGCCATAGAGATAGGGTAATGGGGTTTTTCTCTATTCTATGTCCTAATCGCCTTTGAAAAAGGCCAAAAACCCCCTATCATTGTTGATAGAGGGTTTTTGTGGAAGAATAATCCTGGCATCGAGCTATTGTCCCGGTGGGCTACCCCACGAGTATCGTCGCCGCTGACGCGTTTCACTGCCGAGTTCGGGATGGGATCGGAGTGGGACCACGACGCTCAAGACACCAGAAAGGATGAAATACCCTCAAGACTGCAGAAACGAGTCAAACAATTAAGGTCAAGCCCTCGGTCTGTTAGTACACCTTGGCTCCATCCATTACTGGACTTCCACCTAGTGCCTATTAACGGGTGGTCTGCCCGTGACCTTACCTAGTTAACCTAGTGAGAGCACTCATCTTGAGGTGGGCTTCCCACTTAGATGCTTTCAGCGGTTATCCGCTCCGCACTTGGCTACCCTGCGTTTACCGTTGGCACGATAACAGGTACACCAGCGGTGCGTCCTTCCCGGTCCTCTCGTACTAAGGAAGGCTCCTCTCAATGCTCTTGCGCCTACACCGGATATGGACCGAACTGTCTCACGACGTTCTGAACCCAGCTCACGTACCGCTTTAATGGGCGAACAGCCCAACCCTTGGGACGTACTTCCGCCCCAGGTTGCGATGAGCCGACATCGAGGTGCCAAACCTCCCCGTCGATGTGAACTCTTGGGGGAGATCAGCCTGTTATCCCTAGAGTAACTTTTATCCGTTGAGCGACGGCCCTTCCACGCGGTGCCGTCGGATCACTAAGGCCGACTTTCGTCCCTGCTTGACTTGTAGGTCTCGCAGTCAAGCTCCCTTCTGCCTTTGCACTCTACGGCTGATTTCCAACCAGCCTGAGGGAACCTTTGCGCGCCTCCGTTACCTTTTAGGAGGCGACCGCCCCAGTCAAACTACCCACCTGAAACTGTTCTTCACCCGGATTACGGGTCAAAGTTAGAATTCTAGCTTCCCTAGAGTGGTATCTCACTGTCGGCTCCATTTTCCCCACAAGGAAAACTTCAACGCCTCCCACCTATACTGCGCAAGAGAAGCCCGAACCCAATTCCAGGCTATAGTAAAGCTTCATAGGGTCTTTCTGTCCAGGTGCAGGTAGTCCGTATCTTCACAGACAATCCTATTTCGCCGAGCCTCTCTCCGAGACAGCGCCCAGATCGTTACGCCTTTCGTGCGGGTCGGAACTTACCCGACAAGGAATTTCGCTA